>NZ_JBOBDM010000076.1:0-20849 GCF_050586605.1 Pseudomonas sp. ES1
AATGGCCGTTCGAGACACACAGGAACAAACCAAATGCGTATATGGATCGATGCCGACGCCTGCCCCAAGGCGGCCAAGGACCTGATCGTCAAGTTCGCCCTCAAGCGCAAGCTGGAGGTGGTGATGGTGGCCGGCCAGCCGCAGATCAAGCCGGCCTTCGCCTGCGTGCGGCTGATCGTGGTGCCCAGCGGCATGGACGCGGCCGACGATTACCTGGTGGACAATGCCGTGCCGGGCGAGCTGGTGATTTGCAGCGACGTGCCATTGGCCGATCGCCTGATCAAGAAGGGCGTGGCGGCGCTGGACCCGCGCGGGCGCGAGTTCGACGAACGCAACATGGGCGACCGGCTGGCGGTGCGCAACCTGTTCACCGAGCTGCGCGAGCAGGGGCAGGTGGGCGGTGGCCAGGCACCTTATGGCGAGCGGGAAAAGCAGGCGTTTGCCAACGCGCTGGATCGAATCCTCGGCCGTTTGGCCAAGCGCTGATCACATGGCGCTGTCGCAGGCGATCAGTTGCCTGACCAGCCCCTGCGCCAGTTGTGACAAGCCATACCCCACCCGGCTGACCACCCCATAGCGGGTGTAGCATGCCTCTTCCTGCTCGGGCGCCAGGTCCGACAGTTTCAGCGCCACCAACCCTCCCTCGCGCTGGTACGGCTGCAGGTTGGCGCTGCAGGCGATACCGATGGTGTTCGAGTGCTGCACCACGTTGAGCAGCGCGTAGCCATGCTCGCATTCCACGCTGGGTAAAAAATCCTGCCGGCCGCTGAGGTCGCTGAGGATCTTGCGGATGTTGGGCGGGCGGAAAGTCGTCGCCAGCGGGTAGTCGAACAGGTCCCGCGCACGCACCTCGGCCTGCGCGGTCAGCGGGTGCCCGGCGCGGCAGCAGAAATGCCAGCGTTGCGGCGTCAGCTTGTGCACCTGGTAATCCGGGTCGGCTTCGAACTGGCGGGTGTCGGCGACGAAGAACTCGATTTCCTCGGCCATCAAGCGGCGGTTCAACGCCTGCCAGTTGTCCACCTGGAAGCAGGTGCGCGCCGCCGGGTATTCGGCGACGAAGCGCGCCACCGCCCGGGGCACCAGCCCGCCCGCCGGCGCCGGCCCCGAACCGAAGCGCACCACGCCCGTGGTGGCGCCATTGAACTGATTGATCTCGTTGACCAGGTTGTGCGCGCCGTGCACCAGCCGCCGTGAGTGCTCCAGCACCAGCAGGCCCTGGCGGGTCGGCGCCAGCTCCTTGCTGGCGCGGTCGACCAGGCGGCAGCCGACGTTGTGCTCGAGCGTCTGGATGCTGCGGCTGAAGGCCGATTGCGAGAGGTTCACCGCAGCCGCCGCGGCGACGAAGCTGCGGTGCTCGACAAGGGCGATGTAGTGGCGGAGCTGGCGCAGGTCGATATGCATTTTCTACATGGAAACTTTCGGTGGAATGCAATTGCTGGGAAGGGTTGTGAACCTTATAAAGGGAGTCACTTATTCCACAAAATATGAATTACAAATATTTATATCACCTAAAAGAATAAAGCCCCTCTGACCGCGATTCGGTTCCGCCAACGGAAATGCTCGCCAGGGCCCATGCCTCCAGGAGCATTTGCATGTCCCGACTTTCCCCAAGGCCGTTACGCGCGTCGCTGTTCGCCCTGCAACCCCTGGCCGCCGGCCTGCTGCTGGCCGCTGCCGGCAGCAGCTTTGCCGAAGAGCCGGCCGCGGCCACCCCCGTCGCCCAGCAGGACGCCAAGCTTGGCACCGTGACCGTCAATGCCCGCCGCCGCGAAGAGAGCGCGCAAAGCGTGCCCACGCCGATCAGCGTGCTGAGCAGCGAAACCCTGGAAACCCAGCGTATCTACCGGGTGCAGGACATCCAGCAACTGGTGCCGAGCACCAACGTGTCTTATGTACATGCGCGCCAGTCGAGCATCTCCATCCGCGGGCTGGGCAACAACCCGGCCAGCGATGGCCTGGAAGGCAGCGTCGGCGTGTACCTGGACAACGTCTACCTGGGGCGCCCGGGCATGGCGGTGTTCGACCTGCTCGATGTGGAGCAGCTGGAGGTACTGCGTGGCCCGCAGGGCACGCTGTTCGGCAAGAACACCACCGCCGGGGTGCTGAACATCACCACCCGCAAGCCGACCTTCCACCAGGAGGGCAGCGTGCAGTCGTCGCTGGGCGAGGACGGCTACTGGCAGACCCAGGGCAGTTTCTCCGGGCCGCTGACCGACACCCTCGCCGGGCGTATCAGCGCCTACCACACCGAGGACGACGGCTATGTGAAGAACATCTACAACGGCCACGACCTCAACGGCGGCAAGCGCCAGGGCTTTCGTACCCAGCTGCTGTTCAAGCCCAGCGAAACCTTCAACCTGCGCTGGATCGGCGAGTACAACGAAGAGGACTCCGACAACGGCGTGCTCAGCCTGTACAGCACCGGGCCGACCATCAACGGGGTGAACCGTTATGAAAGCCTGGCCCGCCAGGCCGGCGCCACGCTGGTATCGGGCAAGGACCGCAAGGTCAATTTCGACGCCGACCAGATGGTCAAGGTGTTCCAGGGCGGCACCTCGGTAGAGGCCAACTGGACCTTGCCCAACGACTTCACCCTGACCTCCATCAGCGCCTACCGCTGGTGGGACTTTACCCCGCGCAACGATGACGGCCTGAACGTGCCGGTGTTCTACAACGCCGGGGTGTCGGTGCGCGACAAGCAGTACTCGCAGGAAATCCGCCTGGCCTCGCCAACGGGCGGCTTCTTCGACTACGTGCTCGGCGCCTATTACTTCAAGCAGGACCTGGACAACAAGTCGTTCACTTACAACGGCCCGCAGGCGGATATCTGGAACCTGACCCCGGCCGGCGCCCTGGCCAACGTCACCACGATCGGCAACGGCCACATCGACACCGACAGTTATGCCCTGTTTGCCCAGGGCACCTGGCACCTCACCGAGCGCCTGGACTTTACCGCCGGGGTGCGCGGCACCTATGAAGAGAAGAGCGCCTGGGTGACCCGCGATGCACCCTTCGGTGGCGCGGCAGTCACCGGTGCGGCGGCTGCGGCCCGTCAGGGCAGGGTGGGCGCCTATGACTCGGGTGACCTCAACCAGTACAGCTTCGCCCCCTCCGGGCTGCTCAGCCTGAGCTATCGCTTCAATGATCAAGTGCTCGGCTATGCCAGCCTGTCCCACGGCGAGAAGTCCGGCGGGGTCAACCTCACCGTCGGCGCGGCGCCACGGCTGGGCACCGATTCGCTGCTGGTGGGCACCGAGCGCGCCAACAACGCCGAACTGGGGGTCAAGAGCACCTTGCTGGACGGCCGCCTGCAGCTCAACAGCAACCTGTTCTGGACCGAGGTGCACGGCTACCAGGCCAACGTCTACGACCAGATCAACCGCGTGCAGTACCTGGCCAACGCCGGCAGCGTGCGCTCGCGGGGCCTGGAGTTCGAAGCCACGGCCCTGCCGGTGCGCGGCCTGACGCTCAACTTCAACGGTTCGTGGAACGACGTGCGCTACACCGAGTACGACGATGCGCCGTGCCCGCCGGAGGTGAGCCTGGCCAGCGCCACGGCCACCTGCGACCTGTCCGGGCACCAGGTGGTCGGCGCCTCCAAGTACATCGCCAACCTCAACGGCCAGTACAAGTGGCAGCTCGGCGAGCGGATCGAACCCTACGTCACCGCCAGCTACGCCTTCCGCTCGAAAGCGGTGGGCACCATCGACGACTCCGACTACGGGCAGATCCCCAGCTACGGCATCGTCAACCTCTCCACCGGCGTGCGCCTGGACCAGGGCGACGGCGTGCTCGACCTGTCGCTGTGGGTGAAGAACGCCGGCGACAAGACCTACTTCACCAGCCTGTGGAACTCCGCCAATGGCGGCTATGCCGGCGTGCTGGGCACCCCGCGCACCGTGGGCGCCACCGCCCGTTACGACTTCTGAGCACAAGGAGCTTTGCCATGAATGCCAAGACCCAACCGCACGACCTGCCTGAAGGCGCCTGCCTGACCGCCAAGGTGCCCGAGCGCAACCAAGCCTTGCTCGGCGACGTGGTGGTCAACCCCTACCGCCTGGCGCCGCTGACCGCGATCATCCGCGACGGTGGCCGCAGCCTGAGCGCCGCCCATGTGCGCGTGCTGGGGCGTGGCGAGCGCGGTGTCGACATCGTCTACGACGTGTCCGAGCGCTCGCTGTGGACCTACGGCGGCATCCCGGTGTTCGGCTTGTACCCCGACCACGTCAACCAGGTGGAAGTGAGCTACAAGCTCGACGGCGAGCGCATCCGCGAACGCTATGAAATCTATGCCCCGGCGGTGCGCCTGCCGGTGGTGGCCAAGCAGACGGCAGCCTTGCCCGAGGTCGAGCCGGTCACGGTCGCCCCAGGCTTCGAGCAGCGCCTGTACCTGTTCAATCACCTGCTGGCGGACATCCCCGGCGGGCGCGCCTTCAAGTGGAACGGCCTGGGCGGCGCTGCCGAGTGGGATTCGGTGGGCAACAACTGGATCGCCGACAGCAACGGCGATGTGCGCTGGTACCTGGACATCGAGCAGATCCACGACTCCAACCACCGCGATGGCCTGGGCGGCACCATGGGCTTCCACCAGACCCGCGACGGCAAACTGATCTGGGGCCAGGGCCAGACCTACTCCAAGTACGACCTGCTCGGCCGGCGCGTCTGGCAGCGCAACCTGCCGGACAAGTTCGCCGACTTCTCCCACGAGATCCGCGAGACCCCCAACGGCACCTACTTGCTGCGGGTAGGTACCAGCGACTACCGGCGCCCGGACGGCAAGCGCGTGCGCTCGATCCGCGACCACATCATCGAGGTCAGCGAGGCCGGTGACGTGCTGGACTTCTGGGATCTCAACCAGATCCTCGACCCGTACCGCGGCGAACTGCTGGAAACCCTGGGCAAAGCGGCGATCCAGCTGCCGGACGGCGTACAGAAACAGGACGAGCGCCTGGCCAACGAACTGGCTGAAGGCGACCTGCCGTTCGGTGACACGCCGGGGGTGGGCACCGGGCGCAACTGGGCTCACGTCAATGCCATCGACTACGACGCCGATGACGACAGCATCATCGTTTCAGCACGGCACCAGGGTGTGGTGAAGATCGGCCGCGACAAGCAGGTGAAGTGGATTCTCGCCGCGCCCCAGGGCTGGCCTGCGCATTTGCAGGACAAAGTGCTCAAGCCGGTGGGCGAGGGCTTCGAATGGTCGTGGACCCAGCACACCGCCTGGTTGACCGGCTACGGCACGTTGACCGTGTTCGACAATGGCTGGGGCCGGGATTTTGCCTCGACCAAACTCAGCGGCAACTACAGCCGGGCGGTGGAGTACAAGGTCGACGAGGCCAAGGGTACGGTCGAGCAGGTGTGGCAGTACGGCAAGGAGCGAGGGGATGAGTGGTACAGCCCGATCACTTCGGTGGTGGCCTACCGGGCGGACACCGACACTCAGTTCATCTATTCCGCGTCGGTGAATTACCTGACGCCTGAGAAGCTCACCACGACGGTGCTCAATGAAGTGCGCCGAGGCAGCCAGGAGGTGGTGGTGGAGTTGAAAGTGCACAGCCGCCAGCCGGGGAGTGTGGGTTATCGGGCGTTGGTGATCGATCTCGACAAGGCATTCTGACTCAGTCCTCTCTCCTGCAGGTTATCGGCTAACCTGCACTGGCCCCTTCGCGGGTAAACCCGCTCCCACAGAGTCTGCGCCGACCCTGTGGGAGCGGGTTTACCCGCGAAGGGGCAGCGCCAATTTCGGACGGGGTGTTCAACCATTCGTTCTTTTTTTCGAACAGCCTATTGTCCAACACCCCAGCCCCCGCTTAGCATTCCGTTTGAGATTTCAAACGCTCAGCGCCCAGGCGTCGAACACCCGGGTACACGAATTCCTGACGGCCGCCCCCGCATGGGGGCGCCTTTTCAACAATCAATAATTCGCGCCGCGCCGTGCCGCAGCGCAGTTAAGGGAAGCCGACATGCAGCTCAAAGACGCTCAGTTGTTCCGCCAGCAAGCCTTCATCAACGGTGAATGGCTGGATGCGGACAGCGGCCAGACCATCAAGGTGACCAACCCGGCCACCGGTGAAGTGATCGGTACCGTGCCGAAGATGGGCGCCGCTGAAACCCGCCGCGCCATCGAGGCCGCCGACAAGGCGCTGCCGGCCTGGCGCGCACTGACCGCCAAAGAGCGTGCCGGCAAGCTGCGCCGCTGGTTCGAGCTGATGATCGAGTACCAGGACGACCTGGCCCGCCTGATGACCACCGAGCAGGGCAAGCCGCTGGCCGAAGCCAAGGGCGAAATCGCCTATGCCGCTTCGTTCATCGAGTGGTTCGCCGAAGAAGCCAAGCGTGTCTACGGCGATGTCATCCCAGGCCACCAGCCAGACAAGCGCCTGATCGTCATCAAGCAGCCGATCGGCGTTACCGCGGCCATCACCCCGTGGAACTTCCCGGCCGCGATGATCACCCGTAAAGCCGGCCCGGCCCTGGCCGCCGGTTGCACCATGGTGCTCAAGCCTGCTTCGCAGACCCCGTACTCCGCCCTGGCCCTGGTCGAGCTGGCCACCCGTGCCGGCATCCCGGCTGGCGTGCTCAGCGTGATCACCGGCAGCGCCGGCGAAGTCGGCTCCGAGCTGACCGGCAACTCCCTGGTACGCAAGCTGTCCTTCACCGGCTCGACCGAAATCGGTCGCCAGCTGATGGAAGAATGCGCCAAGGACATCAAGAAAGTTTCCCTGGAGCTGGGCGGCAACGCGCCGTTCATCGTGTTCGACGACGCCGACCTGGACAAGGCGGTCGAGGGCGCGATCATCTCCAAGTACCGCAACAACGGCCAGACCTGCGTCTGCGCCAACCGTATCTACGTGCAGGACGGCGTCTACGAGGCGTTCGCCGAGAAGCTCAAGGCCGCCGTGGCCAAGCTGAAGATCGGTAACGGCCTGGAAGAAGGCACCACCACTGGCCCGCTGATCGACGGCAAGGCTGTCGCCAAGGTCCAGGAACACATCGAAGACGCCGTCTCCAAAGGCGCCAAGGTGCTGTCCGGCGGCAAGCTGATCGAAGGCAACTTCTTCGAACCGACCATCCTGGTCGACGTGCCATCGAGCGCCGCTGTCGCTAAAGAAGAGACCTTCGGCCCGCTGGCGCCGCTGTTCCGCTTCAAGGACGAGGCCGAAGTCATCGCCATGTCCAACGACACCGAGTTCGGCCTGGCCTCGTACTTCTATGCCCGCGACATGAGCCGTGTGTTCCGTGTTGCCGAGGCCCTGGAATACGGCATGGTTGGTATCAACACCGGCCTGATCTCCAACGAAGTCGCGCCGTTCGGCGGTATCAAGGCCTCGGGCCTGGGCCGCGAAGGTTCCAAGTACGGCATCGAGGACTACCTCGAAATCAAATACCTGTGCATCAGCGTCTGATCGCTGACTGACAGAGCAGTATTTACCTCTGCCAGCGGGGCGCGAGAGCGACGCCTCGCTGGTCTTTTTGACACCGCAGTACCTGGTGGCCAGGGCGTTCACGACAGTCGATCAACGAATACTGAACGTGAACACACCCAGCCACCCCCGAATAACAGCGCCGTCAGAGTCGGCGCGAATGAGGGCATTATGAGCAAGACCAACGAATCCTTGATGCAACGCCGTGTCGCCGCCGTCCCACGTGGCGTTGGCCAGATTCACCCGATCTTCGTCGATACCGCGAAGAACTCGACGGTGATCGACGTTGAAGGCCGCGAACTGATCGACTTCGCCGGCGGCATCGCAGTACTGAACACCGGCCACCTGCACCCGAAAGTGGTCGCGGCCGTGCAAGAGCAACTGACCAAGGTCAGCCACACCTGCTTCCAGGTGCTGGCCTACGAGCCCTACGTCGAGCTGTGCGAGAAGATCAACAAGCTGGTCCCAGGTGACTTCGACAAGAAGACCCTGCTGGTCACCACCGGCTCGGAAGCTGTCGAGAACGCCGTCAAGATCGCCCGTGCCGCCACCGGCCGCGCTGGCGTAATCGCCTTCACCGGTGGTTACCACGGCCGTACCATGATGACCCTGGGCCTGACCGGCAAGGTCGTGCCGTACTCCGCTGGCATGGGCCTGATGCCGGGCGGCGTGTTCCGTGCCCTGTTCCCGAGCGAGCTGCACGGTGTCAGCGTTGACGACGCCATCGCTTCGGTCGAGCGCATCTTCAAGAACGACGCCGAGCCGCGCGACATCGCCGCGATCATCCTCGAGCCGGTACAAGGCGAAGGCGGCTTCCTGCCAGCGCCGAAAGAGCTGATGAAGCGCCTGCGCGCCCTGTGCGACCAGCACGGCATCCTGCTGATCGCCGACGAAGTGCAGACCGGCGCTGGCCGTACCGGCACCTTCTTCGCCACGGAGCAGATGGGCGTTGCGCCTGACCTGACCACCTTCGCCAAGTCCATCGCTGGCGGCTTCCCGCTGGCCGGTGTGTGCGGCAAGGCCGAGTACATGGACGCCATCGCCCCAGGCGGCCTGGGCGGCACCTACGCCGGTTCGCCGATCGCTTGCGCTGCGGCCCTGGCCGTGATCGAAGTGTTCGAGGAAGAGAAACTGCTGGATCGCAGCAAGGCTGTCGGCGAGCGCCTGACCGCTGGCCTGCGTGAAATCCAGAAGAAGCACCCGATCATCGGCGACGTCCGCGGTCTGGGTTCGATGATCGCTGTGGAAGTGTTCGAGAAGGGTACCCACACCCCGAACGCTGCCGCCGTTGGCCAGGTTGTCGCCAAGGCGCGTGACAAGGGCCTGATCCTGCTGTCCTGCGGTACCTACGGCAACGTCCTGCGCATCCTGGTGCCGCTGACCGCCGAAGACGCACTGCTGGACAAAGGCCTGGCGATCATCGAAGAGTGCTTCGCCGAACTCGCCTGAATGTGACACGCTTCAGAAAAAACCCGCCTAGGCGGGTTTTTTTTATGCCGTTTGTCGGTTTCAGGCGCTAAGGTTGTACGAGGATTCCGTGGAAGCTGCGAAGGATCGCGCGCCATTACAGGAGACTCGCTCATGAGCGCCGCCGACCCCATCCCGCCTTGTGTCTTGATTGCCGAGGGCGACCCTTGGGTGCGTGACATGCTCAGCGAAATGCTGCTCAGCGTGCGTTGCGATGCACGCCTGCACGTCTGTGCCGATGGCGCCCAGGCGCTGAGCGCGCTGGCAACCAAGCCCGACCTGATCATCGCTGCCCGCGAACTTGCCGGGCTCGATGGCCTCGACCTGCTGCGCAAGGTGCGCAAGCAGGGCGAACAGTCGGGTATGCCGTTCATCCTCATGAGCAACCGCACCGATACCGCCAGCGTGCGCGAGGCGCTGCCACTGCACCCCACCGCCTACCTGAGCAAACCCCTCGACCTGGATAACCTGCGCAAGCGCCTTGAAGAGCTGCTGGTGCACGTCGGCGAGCAGATTGCCTGCCCGGTCTCGGCGCTGCCGCCGGGGCTCAAGCTGTCGGCCTTCCTCGAACAGCGCCGTGCTACTGCCGACGGCGGCCCGCTGTTCGCCGACGTACAGGTGGCGATCAAGCGCGCGCTCAACCCCGAGGGCCTGAACCTCAAGGTGCTCGAGGAGGAGGTGCGCAACGACCCGCAGATCACCGGGGTGCTGATTGCCGCCGCCAACAGCGCCGCCATGCACCGCGATGCGCCGGTGCAGACGTTGATGCAAGCGCTGAACAAGCTCGGCAGCACCCAGAGCATGAACCTCATTCTGGGCCTGACCCTCAAGCGCAGTGCGCGCTTGAGCGACCCCTTGCTGGCGCGGCACGCTGCCCTTTACTGGGACTTCTCCCTGCACACTGCCGAGTACGGCCGCACCCTGGCACGCATGCTCGAGGTGGACGAAGGCCGTTGCTACTGCGCGGGCCTGCTGCATTGCCTGGGTGACCTGGCGGTGCTGCGCACCTTGCAGGAGTGGCGCCTGGCGGGCGGCGAACTGGATGAAGACCAGGTTCAGTTGTCGCTCAACGAATTCGGCGCGCCGTTCGGCTCGGCGCTACGCACCCGCTGGCGCTTGCCGCTGAACCTGCGCGAGCTGATCGCTGCGGTGTATCAGTTGGGCGGCGGTGTTTACTCGCGGGAGATCCTGGCCATGAGCCTGGCCGGCCAGCTGGCGCGGCTCAGACCCAGCGAAGGGCTGGAAAAGGTCGCCAGCGGCAAGACGGCACGGTTGCTCAAGCTCGGGCTGCCGGAGTTGACGCGGTTGCGCAAGGTGGACCCCGAAGCGGTGGCCCGGGAGGAGGCGGAGCGCCTGGCGGCACAGGCCGACGAAAGTGAGCCGGAGGTTGATTTGCTGGTAACTCCCGCAGCAGATGCCGAGCCCGTGGACGGAGAAGAGCGCCAGCCCTGAGCCGCGCAGCGGTGTTGCATCAGGCTTGGGATCGGTCCTACAGGTGTTGCGGACGTCCGTTCGTATCCATGGAAGTACTTCAGGCGTAGCTTTCCTGCCACTCCACCAACGGAATGGCAGGGAGGTTGCGCCTGAGGATGAATACGTACAGATACCGTGGCCTGCGCTATCAGGTCTGTCGTTCCAGGGCGCGAATGCTCGCCCATGAAGCATTCTCCAATAAGTTCTGCAAGCCTGGTGCTGAGCTCGACGTTGAAAAGGTGCGTTTCGAGCCTATTGGAAGCATGGCGATCGAGGCCTTGCAGTCCTGGGACGAGCAGACTCACCACTTTCCCTGGGAGGAGGTTTCACGCTGGGCTGATCGAGATCTCAAGGGATTCGACGTTTCGTTGTGGTCTGAGCATGTGCTCTGCGGTCTCTGCTACGCCAGCCCCCGCAGAAGCAATCACTGCATCAAGATCATTCTGCTGGAGGGCAAACCAGGCCCGAAGAATCCATTGAGAGGCCTGGTAGCCCCGATGTCGCTGTTGGCTGTTACTGAATACGCACGGATGCTCAGGTACTCGCGAATCGAGGTTCAACAACCCGACCCGGGTGTCGAATCTTTGTACTTATCCCTTGGTTTCGTGCGTGATCCTGCCGGGCGTCTTGTGAGGCCGCTAGGCGCGACTGACGAACAAACCACTATCCAGATATCAGAGGTGCCCATGAACTATTCGACAAGTTCCAGGATGGCTGCATTGATCAAGCGATACACTGCCGAAGCTGACGCCCTTGCGGGCGAAATCACCGACCTTGAGCGTCATATTCTCGATGTCGCGTTCAGGGAGGGCCGGGAGAAAGAGCCTGAAGGTGTGCTGGTCGGGCCACGTAGCGGCCGGATCGATTACGAGTGGCTCTTAGCCGTTACGAAATGAAATGAGCCACTTGCTGCACATTACAGGCGGGTAACCGGTCAGCCTTTTACGATCTGGTTCTTGCCCTGCCGCTTGGCGCGGTACATCGCCGCATCAGCTCTGGCGAACAGGCTGTCGAGCGTTTCGTCCTCATCAGTCAGCCCGGTCAGCCCCTGGCTAACGGTCACGCCGTAAGTCTGCTGCCCGTGGCTGAAACTCAGGCACTGGATCTCCCGCTGCAGGCGCTCGGCGATCTGCTCGGCCATCTGCGCAGTGCAGCCGGGGAACACTGCGGCGAACTCTTCACCACCGATCCGCCCGAACTGATCGCCACGCCGTAGCACGGCCTTGCCGCTGTCGGCGATGCGCTGCAGCACCTGGTCGCCTTCCTGGTGCCCGTAACTGTCGTTGATCAGCTTGAAGTCATCGATGTCCAACAGCAGGAATGCCAGCGGCGTGCCATGTATCCGGGCATTGTCGAACGCCTGTTGGGCGCATTCGAAGAAGTGCCGGCGGTTGCTGCTTTGCGTGAGCACATCGGTGGTGGCCAGGCGATGCAACTCGCCTTCGAGCTGCTTCTTTTCGGTGATGTCCTCGGCGATGCCGACGATGATCACCCGCTGATCACCCTCGCGCTGCTGGTTGATGTAGCACTTGTCGCTGACCCAGCGTACTTCGCCGGCGCCATTGAGGATGCGGTACTCGCGGTCCTCGACGGTACCCTTTACCAGCACCTGGGCCAGGCTGCGCTCAGCGTATTCGAGGTCGTCCGGGTAGATGGCGTCGCGCCACTCGTTGTAGTCGGCCAGCACCAGGCTGGCCGGGCGACCGAACAGGCGTTCGTAGGCCGGGCTGACATAGAGCACCTGGCGGGTTTCCCAGTCGAAGGCCCAGAGCACGGCGTTGACGCTGTCGAGCAGCGATGAATAGAGCTGTTCGCGCTCGCTCAGGCGGGCCACTTCGCCTTGGGCGTGCAGCAGGGCGAGCAGCGTCTGGGCCGCTTCGGGGCGGGGAGGGTCGGTAAACGTGGGCGGGAGGTCTTTGGCCATGTGCACGGAACGGTTCTCGACGTGGGGCGTGCGGCCACGAACCGGCCCGCCACGCGGACGATGTGCCGCGTTGGAGTGGTATCGGGGAGGGAAGTTCCGGGCGGCACGCCCCATTGCGGGGCATGCCGATCAACGGCTATCAGGTGCCTGTGGGGCGCAGCGAGTAGGTCTTGAGTTGGGCGGCGAAATCACGCAGCGACTGAATACCGCTGGCCTCGGCCTCGTGCACCCAGTCTTTCATGGCGGCGAGCATGTCGTGGCCATTGGCACTGGTGCGCGCCCAGATCTGCTGCAGCGCCAGGCGTTTCTCGTAGATGGTCTTGAGTGACTGGCTGTGCGCCAGCATCGATTCGATGCGCACGTGATGACGGTCCTGCAGCAAGCTGGTCTCACGCGACAGCAGGCGTTTGGCGCGGCGGAAGCGGTGGCGCACCGAGGCGTCGACCTTGTCCAGTTCCTGTTTCACCAAGGGGCCGATCACCAGCTTGCGGTACTGGGCCATGATCTGGAAACGGTTGTTGAGGATGGCCATGGCGGTGTCCATGTCCAGCGACGCCTTGCCCTCGACCCGATGGGCGATGGGCGCCACCCGCTGCACCTTGGCCAGGCGCAGCATGCTCAGCAGGCGGATCCACATCCAGCCCATGTCGAATTCCCAGCGGCGTACCGAGAGCTTGGCCGAGTTGGGGTAGGTGTGGTGATTGTTGTGCAGCTCTTCGCCGCCAATGATGATGCCCCAGGGCACCAGGTTGGTGGCGGCGTCGCGGCATTCGAAGTTGCGGTAACCCACCGCATGGCCGAGGCCGTTGACCACGCCGGCGGCCCAGAACGGAATCCACATCATCTGCACCGCCCAGATGGTGATGCCGATGGTGCCGAACAGCAGCAGGTCGATGACCGCCATCAGGGCGATGCCGCCGAGCTTGTAGCGCGTGTAGAGATTGCGTTCGATCCAGTCGTCCGGGCAGTTCTTGCCATAGATGCGCAGCGTTTCTTCGTTGCGCGCCTCTTCGCGATAGAGTTCGGCGCCCTTGCGCAGCACGGTGCCCAGGCCCTTGTGCAGCGGGCTGTGCGGGTCGTCAGGGGTTTCGCACTTGGCGTGGTGCTTGCGGTGGATGGCGGTCCACTCGCGGGTGTTCTGCGCAGTGGTGAGCCACAGCCAGAAACGGAAGAAATGCTTGAGCCCCGCATTCAGCTCCAGCGCCCGGTGCGCAGAGTAGCGGTGCAGGTAGATGGTGACGCTGACGATGGTCACATGGGTCATCAGCAGGGTGACGGCGACCAGTTGCCAGGCCGACAGATCGAGCAAACCGTAGTACCACATAGCGGGAAAAACCCTCGTAAACACAGGGGAACAGCGCTGGCATTATCCCTTGGCAGGCAAATAAAACCAGTCGGCCTTTTTGATAGGAAGTCACAGGGTGTTTCAGCCTTTATAATGCCCCCTCATTTTCCATGGGCTCACCGACCCGACATGTCTGTTTCCGTTCGCGACGCCTTGCGTATGGCCGGGCTCTACCTGCTGCTTTCGATCCTCTGGCTGACGGTGTCGGAGCTGGTCTTGCAGAGCATGTCCGAGGACCCGCTGGCGCTGACCGTGGGCCGGCAGATCAATGTGGTGGTCTGGGTGCTGCTCAGTGCTTTGCTGATCTTCGTCTCGCGCGCCCGGCTGTTGAACTTCATCGGCATAGGTGCACGCCTGCGCAGCGAAGACCGCGAACGCCTGCGCATGGCCGCGGCGGTGTTCGACAGCACCCTCGAAGGCGTGCTGGTGACCGATCGCAATGGCCTGATCGTGCACGTCAACCGGGCCTTCATGCGCATTACCGGGTACCAGCAGGACGAGGTCATCGGCCAGCGCCCCAGCAAGTTCAAGTCTGGCCGCCATGGCGCGCCGTTCTACCAGCAGATCTACGCCGCGCTCAACGCCAAGGGCGAGTGGAGCGGCGAGATCTGGAACCGCCGCAAAAGCGGCGAGATCTACCCGCAATGGCAGACCATCTGCGCCATTCGCGACGACAGCGGCGAGCTCAGCCACTATGTGGCGGTGTTCAGCGACATCAGCGCGATCAAGCACACCGAGCAGGAGCTCGCCTACCTTGCCCATCACGACCCGCTGACCGGCCTGCCCAACCGTCTGTTGTTCAACGACCGTGCCGAGCAGGCGCTGGCTGCCGCGCAACTGAACAAACGCGGTTGCGCCTTGCTGCTGCTCGACCTCGATCATTTCCAGAGCATCAACGACGGCCTTGGCCACACCATCGGCGACCAGCTGCTCAAGCTGGTGGGTGAACGCCTGCGCGAAGTGGTGGGCAACGGCGTCACCCTGGCACGCCTGGGCGGCGACGAATTCGGCGTGCTGGCCGAGAACTGCCAGCAGGTCGGCCAGGCCGGCAAGCTGGCGCAGAGCATCATCGAGCGCTTGCGTGAGCCCTTCTCGTTCGACGACCACCGCCTGTTCATCAGTGCCAGCATCGGCATCAGCCTGTTCCCCAGCGATGCGCTGAGCGCCGAACAGCTGCTGCGCAACGCCGACTCGGCGCTGTTCAAGGCCAAGAGCAGTGGCCGCGCCTGCTACGCGCTGTATACCGAGGAACTGACCGCCCACGCCCAGCACCGGGTCGAGACCGCCGGCGAGTTGCGCCGGGCGCTGGAACAGGAGGAACTGCGGGTGTTCTTCCAGCCGGTGTACGACCTGTTCAACGCGAAGATGATCGGCGTCGAAGCGCTGGTGCGCTGGCAGCATCCCCAGCGGGGCCTGGTGCCGCCCGGGGAGTTCATTCCGATTGCCGAACGCACCGGGCTGATCGCCGAGATCGACGCCTGGGTGTTGCGCCAGGCCTGCCGGCAGATGGTGCAGTGGCAGCAGGACGGCCGGGTGCTGGCGTTCGTCGCAGTCAACATTTCCAGCCGCCTGTTCAGCCAGCGCGAGCTGTATCGGCAGGTGGCCGATGTGCTGCACGACACCGGCCTCGACCCGTCGTTGCTGGAGCTGGAAGTCACCGAAAGCGCGGTGATGGAAGACCCGGAAGTGGCGCTGGAGCAGCTGCACCGCCTGCGCGAGCTGGGGCTGACCCTGGCCATCGACGATTTCGGCACCGGCTACTCTTCGTTGCTGCGCCTCAAGCGCCTGCCGGTGCAGAAACTGAAGATCGACCAGGGCTTTGTCGCGGGCCTGCCCTTCGACGATGACGACATTGCCATCGTGCGGGTGATCATCGCCCTGGCGCGCAGCATGGGCATGCAGGTGCACGCCGAAGGTATCGAGCAGGCCGAGCAGGCACGCTTCCTGCTGGAGCAGCAGTGCCAGCTGGGGCAGGGGTACTGGTTCGGGCGGCCGGTGCCAGCTGATGATTTGCATTGGGGCTGATGGCCTCTTCGCGGGTAAATCGCAGCGGCGAACCGCCGCTCCCACAGGTTATGCGCAGTCCCTGTGGGAGCGGGTTTACCCGCGAAGCAGTCACCGCTTGTTCAAGCCTCTGGCCAACCTGTCCCCACCCAACTGAATCACCGCCACCAGCGCCACCAGCATGACGATCACCGTCAGCATGATCTGGCTGTCGAAGCGCTGATAGCCATAGCGGTAGGCGATATCCCCCAGCCCCCCCGCACCGATCGCCCCGGCCATGGCCGACGAATTGATCAGCGTCACCAGGGTGATGGTGAACCCGCCGACGATCCCCGGCAGCGCCTCGGGCAGCAGCACATGCCAGACGATGTGCCAGCGCCGGCAGCCCATGGCCTGGGCCGCTTCGATCAGACCGTGGTCGACCTCGCGCAGGCTGACCTCGGCAATCCGTGCGAAGAATGGCGTGGCGGCGATGGTCAGCGGCACCACGGCCGCCCACACGCCGTAGGTGGTGCCGACCACCATGCGGGTGAAGGGGATCAGCGCGACCATCAGGATCAGGAACGGGATCGAGCGGAACAGGTTGACGATGGCGCCCAGCACCCGGTTGAGCGCTGGCGCCTCGAAGATCCCGCCCTTGTCGCTGGTGACCAGCAGCACCGCCATCGGCACCCCCACGAGCAGCGCCACCAGCGAGGACACGCCGACCATCAGCAGGGTGTCGAGCAAGCCTTGCAGCAGGCGATCAATCCACATGGCCCAGTACCTCCACATCCGCAGCCCAGCGGCGGGCGCGTTCGAGCAATTGATGAGTGTCCAGCGGTGAGCCGCGCACGGCCAGGATCAACTGGCCCAGGGCATGCTCGCCGATGGTTTCGACGCCGCCCTGGAGCAGGCGCACCCGGCCACCCAGGTCGCTGAATAGCGTGCTCAGCTCCGGTTCGCCGACCAGCTGCAGGCGCAGCACCACGGCTGCATCGCGGCTGGCCGGGTTGGCCCGCAGGCTGGCCTGCAAGGCGGCGGGCAGGCGCGTCTGCAAGGGCGCGAGCAAGGTGCGGGTGACCTCGTGGCGCGGCGCACCGAACACCTGCCACACCTCGCCCTGCTCGACCACTTCGCCGCGCTCGAGCACCACCACGCGCTGGCAGATATCGCGGATCACCGCCATCTCATGGGTGATCAGCACCACGGTCAGGCCCAGCCGCTGGTTGATGTCGCGCAGCAGCTCGAGGATCGATGCGGTGGTTTCCGGGTCGAGCGCCGAGGTGGCCTCGTCGCACAGCAGGATCTCGGGGTCGTGCACCAGCGCCCGGGCGATGCCGACCCGCTGCTTCTGCCCGCCGGACAGTTGCGCCGGGTAGACGTGGTGTTTTTCCGCCAGCCCCACCAGCTCAAGCAGCTCACGCACCTTGCGCTGGCGCTCGGGCTTGCTCACGCCGGCCACCTTCAACGGCAGCTCGACGTTCTGCCACACGGTCTTGGCCGACATCAGGTTGAAGTGCTGGAAGATCATGCCGATGCGTCGGCGCAGGGCCACCAGGCAGTCTTCGTCGAATGGCGCGATGTCCACCTGGTCGATCAGCACCCGGCCCTGGCTTGGCTGCTCCAGGCGGTTGATGGTGCGCAGCAGCGACGACTTGCCGGCGCCGCTGCGGCCGATGATGCCGAAGATCTCGCCACGGCGGATGTTCAGGTCGATGCCTTGCAGCGCCGGTTGCGCCTGGCCCGGGTAAGTCTTGCCCAGGCCGATGAAGCGCACATGGGCCTGGTTCACCTCCGGGCGCAGCACTTGTTCAGGTGCCTTGAGCGGCAGTGGCTGCGTGGGAAGCGCCCTGAGGGCGCTGGCCTGGCTCATGTCAGCCTTCCCAGCCGGCCTGGTACAGCTTGCCATGGGCCTTGTCCAGGGCTGCGCGCACGGCGGGCGAGTGTTGATAGATGTCGACGAACTTGGCCAGGCGCGGGTCGTTCTTCTCCTGCGGGCGGATGACGAACTGGATCACGTATTCCTTGTTCTCCAGGCCGTCGAACAGCAGCGCCGAGGTGGCGTCGAAGGTGTTGGCCAGGCGGATGTAGGCCGGGTAGCCCTGCACCAGGTCGGCGTCATCGTAGGCGCGCACCAGCTGCACGGCCTCGACCTGGAGAATCCTGATCTTCTTCGGGTTGGCGATGATGTCGTCTTCGGTGGCCTTGTAGCCCACGCCCGGCTTGAGGGTGATCAGCCCGGCCTTGGCCAGCAGCTGCAGGCCACGGCCACTGTTGATCGGGTCGTTGGCGATGGCCACGCTGGCGCCTTCGGGCAGTTCGGCGAAGTTCTTGTACTTTTTCGAGTACAGGCCGACGTTGTTGATGATCCCCGGCGCGTAGGGCACCAGGTTGAAGCCGGCGGCGGCCTTGGCGTTTTCCAGGAAGGGGATGTGCTGGAAGTAGTTCACGTCGATGTCGCCGCTGTTGAGGCTGACATTGGGCGCGATCCAGTCGCTGAACTCGATCAGCTTCACTTCCAGGCCTTGTTTATGGGCTTCTGCCACCGCGGCTTCCAGCGGGATGGCGAAGGCGGCGGTGGTGCCGATCTTCAGTGGCTCGGCGGCGAAGGCGGCGGCGGAGAGGCCGAGGCCCAGGGCGATGGCCGCGACGGGCCGGAACAGTTTCTCAAGCATGGTGCAGGGCTCCAGTCGGGGCAGAGGTGTGGGTGTTGCGGTAGGTGGATCCGGGGTGGTCGGCGGGCAGGTGCGGGTGGTCGCTGGCGAACAGCTTCTCGCGCAGGGTGCCTTCGGCGTACGCGGTCTTGTAGCGGCCACGGCGCTGCAGTTCGGGTACTACCAGGTCGATGAAGGCCTCGAAGCTTTCCGGGGTGACGGTGCGGGTCAGGTTGAAACCGTCCAGGCCGGTGTCGTCGAGCCAGCCGATCAGCTGCTCGGCGACCTGTTCGGGGTTACCGACCAGGGTGACGTAGCGCCCGCCCAGGGCGTGCTGCTCCAGCAGGCGGCGGCGGGTCCAGGCGCTGTCCTGCAGCTGGCGGGTGGCGGACTGGATGGCATTGCCTTTGGCGAAGCCGATCGGCTCGTCCAGCCCGTAGCGCGAGAAGTCGATACCGGTGGAACTGGCGAAGTGCGCCACGCCGGCCTCGGGGCTGGCGTAGTGCAGGTACTCGGCGTGCAGGGCGCGGGCTTCGCCCTCGGTTGCGGCAACGATCACGCTGATGCCCATGAATACCTTGACCGCCTGCGGGTCGCGACCCGCGGCCTGCGCCGCTGCACGCACCTTGTCGACCTGGGCGCGGGTGGCGGCCTTGTCCTGGCCGCTGATGAACACGCACTCGGCATGGTTGCCGGCAAAGGCCAGGCCACGCGCCGAACTGCCGGCCTGGAACAGCACCGGTGTGCGCTGCGGCGAGGGTTCGCACAGGTGGTAGCCCTCGACGTCGTAGAACTCACCGTGGTGGCTGACCTTGTGCACCTTGTCCGGGCGCGCATACACACGCTGCGCGCGGTCGGCGACCACGGCATCGTCGTCCCAGCTGCCTTCGAGCAGTTTGTACAGCACCTGCAGATACTCGTCGGCCTGGTCGTAGCGGCGGTCGTGCTCGGGTTGCTGTTCCAGCCCCATGGCCCGGGCGGCGCTGTCGAGGTAGCCGGTGACGATGTTCCAGCCGACTCGGCCGTTGCTCAGGTGGTCGAGGGTGGAGAGGCGCCGGGCGAACAGGTAGGGCGCCTCGTAGGTGAGGTTGGCGGTGAGGCCGAAGCCCAGGTGCCGGGTTGCCGCAGCCATGGCCGAGACCAGCAGCAGCGGGTCGTTGACCGGCAGCTGGATCGACTCCTTGAGTGTCACGTCCAGCGACTGGCCGTACACGTCGTAGGTGCCGACGATATCGGCGATGAACAGCCCGTCGAACAGCCCGCGCTCCAGCAGGCGGGCCAGGTTGGTCCAGTAGTCGAGGGTCTTGTACTGGGTCGAGGTGTCCCGCGGGTGGGTCCACAGGCCGTGGTTGATGTGCCCGATGCAGTTCATGTTGAACGCATTGAGCAGGATCTGCTTGGCCATCAGATGGTCCCCCGACGCGGCGGCTTCTCGTCGTTGAGGTAGAAGTTGCCGATGGCGTGGTACTTCCAGCGCACCGGGTCGTGCAGGGTGTGCACCCGGGCGTTGCGCCAGTGACGATCGAGGTTGTGCTCGGCCAGGGTGGCCTGGCTGCCGGCCAGTTCGAACAGGGTGGTGCCGGCGGCCAGCGAGATTTCGGTGCTGATCGCCCGCGCCTCGGCCACGGCAATCGAGGCTGCGGCGAGGGTGTCGGCGGTGCTGTCGGCCTGGGCGATGTCGAGGATTTCGCCGGCGCGCTCCAGCAGTGCTTCGGCGGCGTGTAGGCGGATCGCCAGGTGGCCGAAGCTCTTCAGCGTCAGTGGGTCGTCGCTGGCCTTGTCGACACCCGAGTCGACCCACGGCCGGCTGCGGGTGCGCACGAAGTGCAGGGCGTCTTCGAAGGCGGCGCGGGCGATGCCGGTGTCGATGGCCGCGTGGAGGATCTGTGCCAGCGGGCCGACCGTGGTCGGGCGCTCGAAGGCGCTGCCGAACGGCACCACGTCTTCAGCGCGTACCGGCACGTTGTCGAACACCACCGAGCCGCTGCCGGTGGTGCGTTGGCCGAAGCCGCTCCAGTCGTCGATCACTTCGATGCCCTGGCTGTCGGCGGGCACGAACGCCAGGTGCTGCACGTCCTGTTCGTCGATCACCAGCGTCGGGATGCGTTGGGCATAAATGGCGCCGGTGCAGTAGAACTTGCGGCCGTTGATGCGGTAGTGCTCGCCATCGCGGGTCAGGCGCGTGGTGCGTTCGTGGGCGTTCTTGGTGCCAATTTCGGCCAGGGCATTGCCGAAGCGCCGGCCAGCGAGGACTTCGGCATAAAGCCGTTTCTGTTGCTCCGGGGTGCCGTTCACCCGCAGCACTTCGAGGGCGTAGAAGTGGTTCTGCGGGATCTGCCCGATCGAGGCGTCGGCCTGGGCGATGCGCGCCACGACCTTGGCCAGGGTGGCACTGGACACGCCGGCGCCGCCAAAGGCCTTGGGCACGCTGATGCCCCACAGGCCGGTGTGCACGAAGCGTTCGAGTTCGGCGTGGGGCAGGCGGCGTTCGCGGTCGCGTACGGCGCTGTCCTGGCGCAGGTGGTGGGCGAGTTCTTCGGCGACGGCCAGGGCCTGGGCGTCGCTGGTGATGA
>NZ_JBOBDM010000077.1:0-20600 GCF_050586605.1 Pseudomonas sp. ES1
CTCATCGCTGGCAAGCCGGCTCCCACAGGGACAGCGCATGGCTTCTTGTGGGAGCCGGCTTGCCGGCGATAGGGCCGAACAATCAGGCCAGATGCAGGTGATTGTCCCAGAACCCGGACGGCAGGTTCATCGGTTGCCCGATCAGCTCTGCCTTGCGGCAGTCATAGAAGCGGCAACGCCCCTGCCCGGAGGTCACGACGAAACCATCCTGCACCGCCCCCACCCCGGCGCAATCGGGCATCGGCGCATCGAGCTTCACCGCGCCGCTGTCCAGGTCCCAGATGAACAACCGGTTGGCCCGTGGCGCGGTCAGCGCCACCAGGCGCAGGTCGCTGTGGATGGCGACACTGGCGGTGTACTGGGCCATCGACTGCAGCTGCCGCTCGGGCACCGGGAAGGCCTTGAACGGCTCGCCGGGGCGTTTGATCGCCAGCAGCTCGGCAGTCTCTTCCGAGCCGCCCATGAACTGCTGGCAGGCCGCGATGGTGCCGTCGTCGCCGACCGCCAGGTGGCGCACGCTGTTCATCTGCTGGGCCAGGGTTTCCTTGCTCAGCAGGGTGCCGTCGCGCTGCATCAGCACCAGGCTCGGCTGCATGGCGTCGAGGTTCATCTCTACCCGGCTTTCGGCCTCGGTGCGGATACCGCCGTTGGCCACCACCAGCGTCTCGCCGTCGGGCAGCCAGGCCAGTTCGTGGGGGCCGATGCCGTGGGTCGAGAGCTCGCCGGTGTGCACCAGGCGCTCACCTTCGAAGCGGTACACACCCAGCACGCCACGGCCAGGATCGGTGGTGTCGTTCTCGGTGGTGTACAGCCATTCGCCGCCCTTGTGGATCACCGCATGGCCGTAGAAATGGCGGTGCGGCTGCGAGGTGACGGTTTGCAGCAGGCGCCCGTCGCGCAGGTCGATCAGGTAGCTTTCGGTGCCGGGCCGGCGGGCGACGAACAGGGCGATAGGCAGTTCAGGGTGGTTGATGATCGCGTGGCAACGCTGGGCCACCTGGGTGCTGAACACCTGGGTGCCGTCCAGGCGGAAGCCGACGGCGTAGTGCTTGCCGTCGCCATCGTCGCGCGCCGAGAGCAGCAAGGGCTCGCTGCCTTTGTTGCGCAGCAGGCTCCAGCCGCCCAGGGTCAGGGCGCTGAGCAGTACGCTACCGAGTTTGATCGCCTGGCGTCGCAGCATGATCAGTCACCGTCGTTGGCGTTGAAGCCCAGCTGAATGTTGAGCGCCTTGGCCAGGTCCCCTTCATGCAGGCGATGGAGGACGTTCAGGCTGTCGTAGATCTGGTTCAGCGCCTGCTGCCCGGCTTCGTCGGCCAGCAACTCGCCGAGGGTCTTCTGGTTGTCGGCCAGCAGCTTGAGGGTGGCTGCGTAGGCGTCGTCGATCTTCTGTGCCAGGGCCGCCTGGTCTTTGCCCAGCAGGCCGCGCAGGCCTTGGTTGTCGACCCCGACCCAGACGGTCTGGGCGGCCTTGAGCGAAGCTTCCAGGCTCTTGAGCGAGGAATGGCTGCGCCAGGCTTCGGCCTGCAGCGGTTGCGGGATGCCCTTGCTCTGGCGGCCCATTGGCGCCCCGAGTTTCTTCTTCAGGGTGTCCAGGCCGGTGACCTGGGCGCGCAGCAGGTCGGCGATCGCTTCGTGGGAGTCGGCATAGCGCTGGTTGGGGAACTTGGTCATCTGCGACAGCATGCCGTCGGTGCTGTTCCAGGTTTTGAGGATGTCCTCGGCCAGCACCTTCTGGTGTTCGCCGATCGCCACCAGCAGCGGGCAGTAGCGCGCCTTCTGTTCGGCCGTGGCCATGTCCGGCTTGCTGTCGAACAGGATGTACTCGTAGGCGGACAGGCCGCGCACCACGACGCTGGCCTTGCTCAGTGCCTCGGCATCGACTGGCTTGTCGCCATTGACCAGTTGCTCGACCTGGCGGCCCACCAGGTTCTTCTTGTCTGGCCAGAACTGCACCTGCCAGGCGCGGTTGCCTTCGGCCAGCGGGCCGACCAGCAGCGGTTGCAGTTCGGCCCAGGCTTTCTGCGCGTTGAGGAAGTCGGCGCGGGCGCTGTCCAGCGAGGTCTTGCCTTCGCAGTAGGCCAGGGCGCTGGCGGCCAGCACGCGGTCGGCCTCGACCCAGCGGCTGTAGGTCGGCAGGATCACCTGCTTGGCGATGGCGGCGGAGGTCACGGCTTGCGGGTCCTGCGGCGAGCAGGCGCCGAGGGCGAGTGCGGCGAGGCTGGTGAACAACAGTTTGGGTCGGAACATGCCCGGCTCCTTAGCGCGTTTTAAAGTGAATTCAGGAAGGCCAGCAGCGCGGCGCGCTGCTCGGCATTGAACGTCAGTACCTGGTCGCGCGCCGCCTGGGCTTCGCCGCCGTGCCAGAGCACGGCTTCGAGCAGGTCGCGGGCACGGCCATCGTGGAGGAAGCGGGCGTCGCTGCTGACGGTCTGGCTCAGGCCGATACCCCACAGGGGCGGGGTGCGCCAGTCCTGGCCGTTGGCGGCGAACTCGGTGCGCTCGTCGCTCAGGCCCGGGCCCATGTCGTGCAGCAGCAGGTCGCTGTAAGGGCGTATCACCTGGTTGGCCAGCTCGGGCTCGGCGGCATCGGCGGCGGTGGTGAACTGCGGGGTGTGGCAGCTTTGGCAACCGGCCTGGTAGAACAGGTTCTTGCCGGCCAGTACCTGCGGGGCCGCGACGTCGCGGCGGGCCGGCACGCCCAGGTTGCGGGTGTAGAAGGTGACCAGGCGCAGGAGGTTGTCGCTGACCTCTTTTTCGCCATCGGCACCATCGCCATTGGGCGCGGCCAGGCAGTCGACCTGGGCCGGGGTACAGTCGTCCTTGGGCAGCAGCGTGCTGGTCAGGCCCATGTCACCGGCGAAGGCATGCACGTTCTGCTGGTTGACGTTGGGTTGCCCGGCCTTCCAGCCGAAGCGGCCGACCACCGTCTTGCCCTGGGCGTCGTCCCAGACCCGGTTGGCACGGCCACGGATGCCGTCGTGGTTGCGGTCATCCGGGTCTTCGTTGGCCAGGATGTCGGCTTCGGCGATGGCTTCGAGCAGGCCGAGGCCGATCATCGGTGGGGCGATGCGGGCCGAGAAGCGGGTATCGGGATGCATCGGGCCGTAGCCGAGCTGGGTGATCTGCAGGGTGGGGCGGCGCAACTCGACCTGGTGGCCGTCCTTGAAGGTGACGGTCTGGCTGTCGTAGCTCACCCGTACCTTGCCCTCCGGCGTCACGCCGGGCACGGCCATGTCCTGCAGCTGGGTGCCATACACCGGCTCAGGCACCACGCCCAGGCGTTCGATAACCCGGGCGTAGTAGGGCTGATCGGGGATCGACAGGCGTACCAGCATCGACACCGCGTTGCTATCGCCGGGCTCCGGCGGGTGGCCGCGGCCGTCACGCACGTGGCAGTTCTGGCAGGCGTTGGTGTTGAACAGTGGGCCCAGGCCATCACGGGCGGTGGTGGTGGACGGGGCGATCACCCAGGGGCTGCGAAAGAAGCTGTTGCCCACGGCGAAGTCCAGGCGCCGCTCGGGGCTGAGGTTGGCCGAGGGCAGGGAGAAGGCGTTGCGGTCACTGCGCTGCACCGTTGCCTGGCCGCCGGAGAGGGCTTCACCGGGCTCGGCCTGGGTGAAACGCGGGGCGTCGTCACAGGCGGCAAGGGTGAAGGCCAGCAGCAGGGGGCTTAGGCGGAGCAAGGACATCGACAATCCTGGGCGTGGGCGAAAAACCGGCGTGCAAGCTTATCAGGCCGGCTGTTTTTGAATAAGAGCAATTTGCAATTGCTGGATGAAATAGCGGACATGTCGTGCACCCTGTGGGAGCGGGTTTACCCGCGAACACCGGCATAGCCGGTGCCAGGTACCGAGTCGCCTGATTCGCGGGTAATCCCGCTCCCACAGGGATTTGTGTGGGTGAAACATGTAAAAAAAGGCGACCCGAAGGCCGCCTCTTTGCATCAACCGTCAACGCGTCGATCAGAACTCGTGATCAGCGGTGTCCGGGTTCAGGTTGTCGATGCCCAGCTTGCCTGCGGCCTGCTCGATCGCGCCGGTCTGCTTGACCAGCGACGCGATGGCGTCACGCACGATCTGGTTGCCGGCAGCGTTGTCGGCAGCGATCAACTGGTCGTAGTGCTCGCCTTTGAGCGCGTGGTCGACGATCACCTGCAGCTTGGCTTCGGTGGCTTCCAGGTCGGCCTTGAGGGTGGCGTCGGCGGCCGGGTCGGCCTTGGCCACCAGCGACGACAGGCTCGGGCCGCTCAGCTTGGTGCCGTCGGTGCGGGTGTACTCGCCCAGGTAGACGTTGCGGATGCCCTTGGCGTCATAGAAGTGCGAGTAGTGGGTGTTGTCGCTGAAGCAGTCCTGCTCGTCTTCCGGCGAGTTGGCTTCCAGCGAGACCTTCATGCGCTCGCCGGCCAGTTCGCCCAGGGACAGGCTGCCCATGCCGAACAGCATCTTGCGCAGGCCGTCGTTGACCGGCTCTGCTTCCAGGGTGGCGCGGTAGTTGTCGGCAACGTTCGGTGCCCAGTTGCCGACCATCTCTTCGAGGTCCTTGACCAGCAGCTGGGTGACCGATTTCAGGTAGGCGCGGCGGCGGTCGTTGTGGCCACCGGTGGCGCCTTTGCCTTCCAGGTAGTCCGACGCCGGGCGGTTGCCCGCGCCAGGGCCGGTGCCGTTGAGGTCCTGGCCCCAGAGCAGGAATTCGATGGCGTGGTAGCCGGTGGCGACGTTGGCTTCGGAGCCGCCCAGCTCGTTCAGGCTGGCCAGCTTCTCGGGGGTGATGTCCTTGACGTCGACCTTGTCTTCGCCAACCTGGATTTCGGTGTTGGCGATGATGTTGGCGCCGGCGGCCGGGTTGCCCAGGGCGTGCTCGTAGCTCTTGTCGACATAGTCGATCAGGCCTTCGTCCAGGGGCCAGGCGTTCACCTGGCCTTCCCAGTCGTCGATGATGGTGTTGCCGAAGCGGAACGCCTCGCTCTGCAGGTACGGTACGCGGGCGGCGGCCCAGGCTTCTTTCGCGGCCTTCAGGGTCTGGTCGTTGGGGCTGGCGAGGAACGCGTCCACTGCGGTTTGCAGCTGCTTGGCGGTGCTCAGCGAGTCGCTGTACACGGCGTAGACCATCTCGGTGTAATGCTTGACCACGGCCTTGCCGGCAGCTTCGTCGACCGCGCCCGGTGCGGCGGCGGTGGTGCTGGCGGCGGCAGGTGCCTGGGCTTGCGGCGCGGCGGCCTTGTCGTTCTTGCCTTCGCCGCAACCGGCGAGGGCGATGGCGATGGCGAGCAGACTGGCGGAGGCCAGAGGCATACGAATCATTATTGGTTTCCTGCGTCGTGTGGTTGGACCGTGCGGCGTGGCACGCGAAACCGCAACATCATGCGAAAGATTTGCATTTGCTGTAAAGGGGCGGGCGCGCATTTCATGCAAACGCCCGTTTGCGGTGCATCGGTATGTGTGGCGGGGGTTACAGCACCGAGACCTGGTTGCGCTGCGCCTGCTTGAGGAACGCGGTGAGCTCGCGCGACGACAGCGGCTTGCTGTAGTGGTAGCCCTGACCTTCGTGGCAGCCCTGGGCGATGATGTAGCTCTCCTGCTCGGCGGTTTCCACGCCTTCGGCGATGACCTGCATCCCCAGGCTCTTGCCCAGCTGGATGATGGCCCGGACGATGGTGGCGTCGTCGTCGTCGTCGAGCAGGTCCTGGACGAAGCTCTTGTCGATCTTGATCTTGTCCAGCGGCAGCGACTTCAGGTAGCTGAGCGAGGAATAGCCGGTGCCGAAGTCGTCGATGGCGATCAGCGCGCCGGAGCGGCGCAGGCTGAGCAGGTGCTGGGCGGCGGTGCTGATGTCTTCCATCAGGCCGGTCTCGGTGACCTCCAGCTCCAGGCTGCGCGGTGGCAGGCGGTAGGCCTGCAGCAGGTTGTTGACCACCCGCGGCAGCTCGTTATGGTGCAGTTGCACGGTGGACAGGTTGACCGCCATGCGCAGTTCGCTGAAGCCCAGGTCGTGCCACTCGCGCAGCTGGCGGCAGGCCTGGTCGAGGACCCATTCGCCAATGGTGATGATGTTGCCGTTCTGTTCGGCCAGCGGGATGAACTGGTCCGGCGGCACCATACCCAGCTCCGGGTGCTGCCAGCGCAGCAGTGCCTCGACGCCGACCACGCGGTGGTCGCGGTAGCTGATCTGCGGTTGGTAAACCAGGTACAACTGGTTGCGCGGCAGGGCTTCGCGCAGGTCTTTTTCCAGTTCGCGGCGCCGGCGCATCTCGCTGTCGACGCTGGCGATGTAGAACTGGTAGCGGTTGCGCGAGCGGGCCTTGGCCAGGGTCATGGTCTGTTCGGCTTTTTGCAGCAGCTTCTCGGTGCTGTCGCCGTCCTCGGGGAACAGAGTGATGCCGATGGTGGCGCGCAGGCGGATCTGCTGGTGATCGAGGTCGAACGGCGCTTCGAGGTCGTCGAGGATGCTCTGGGCCAGTTCGGCGGCTTCGTAGGGTTGTTCGATATTGGCCTGCACCAGGGCGAACTGGTCGCCCCCCAGGCGGGCCAGGGCGCCCAGGCGGCCGCTGTGGGCGCGCAGGCGGTCGGCCAGGGCCAGCAGCAACTGGTCGCCAACCTGGTAGCTGAACTGCTCGTTGATGCCCTTGAAGTCGTCCAGGCCCACGCACAGCACGGCCACGCGCCGTTGCAGGCGGCCGCCGTCGTCGAGGATCTTGTCCAGCTGCTGCTGCAACTGCTGGCGGTTGGGCAGGCCGGTGAGGAAGTCGTACTGGGCCATGCGTTGCAGGCTGTTCTCGGCTTCGTGGCGCAGGTGGGTGTTGCGCTCGATGGACGCCAGCAATTGGTTGGCGGTATTGACCCAGATGCCCAGTTCGTTCTTCTCGTGGCCCTTGAGCAACGGAATCTGGTGCTGGCTGGGGCGGTCGGGGTTGATCTGGGTGAGGTGCTCGATGATCTTCGACAGCGGCTTGGTCAGCAGCCAGTGATACACCAGGTACAGCACCAGACCCATGGCCAGGGCGCGCAATACCCCGGAAATGAAGATGATCACGGCGTTGATCAAAAAGCCTTCGCCGTAGCTGGAGGTGTCGAGGGTGATGCTCAGGTCGCCGTAGTATTCGCTGTACGGGCCGCGGCCGACCAGTTGCGTGGTGTAGGTGCGCTCCTGGCCAAGGATCGGGTCGGTCAGCCAGCGCATGGACATGTCCTGCAGCGGCCTGGATTTTTCCGCGAGCATGGTTTCGTTGGGGTGGCCGATGGAGGCCATGCGCACCGATTCGTCCTGGAACAGGCCTTCCATCACCTGCATGCCCATTTCCCGGTCGAGGCTGTACACCGCCTGGGTGGAAGGGTCGCGGAACATGTCGAGAATGCGCTGGGCGTCACTGTTCACGGCCTGGCGGGTCTTGTAGACGTCATAGACGATCTGCGCGCAGCTGAGCACGACGCCGACCGCCAACGCCGAGAGCAGCACAACCCTGAGCAACTTCACCGACAAGCTGTTGCGAAATTCCAGCTTCAAAGGGGTTTCCTTAATCCATGCGCATGCCATTATTTTGCCATCAATCCTGGCAATAAGACTATCGACCGATTGCCCGCCCATCGACGGAATTGCCCTTGGCTCTATATCGGTTGAACGGCCATGCGACTTGAGTGTGCTGCATCAACTTTCCAGAAAATTGATGTTAGCGCGCTCTGCGTGCTGAGCAAGAGCACAAAGGCAGACAACGCGCGAAAAAAAGGCGAAAAAAAACCCGGCGGCTGCCGGGTTTTTTTAATGCCTGGCTGATCAGGCGGTGAAGACCTTGCCTTCGAACTGCTCGGCAACGAACTTCCAGTTGACCAGGTTCCAGAACGCCTCGACGTACTTCGGACGCAGGTTGCGGTAGTCGATGTAGTAGGCGTGTTCCCAGACGTCGCAGGTCAGCAGCGGGGTGTCGCCGCTGGTCAGCGGGCAGCCGGCGCCGATGGTGCTGGCCAGGGCCAGGGAACCGTCAGCCTTCTTCACCAGCCAGCCCCAGCCGGAACCGAAGGTGCCGACCGAAGTCTTGGTGAACTCTTCCTTGAACTTGTCGAAGGAACCGAAAGCGGCGGTGATGGCATCAGCCAGGGCGCCGGTCGGCTGGCCGCCGCCGTTTGGCGACAGGCATTCCCAGTAGAAGGAGTGGTTCCAGATCTGAGCGGCGTTGTTGAAGATGCCACCCGAAGAGGTCTTGACGATCTCTTCCAGGGTCTTGCCTTCGAATTCGGTGCCTGGGACCAGGTTGTTCAGGTTCACGACATAGGTGTTGTGGTGCTTGTCGTGGTGAAACTCCAGGGTTTCCTTGGAGATGTGCGGCTGCAGGGCATCGTGGGCGTACGGCAGCGGCGGCAATTCAAAAGCCATGGTGGATCTCCTGATTCAGGTCTGTTCGCGGTTTGCGCAAGGCCGATCACGGGCGGCCCGGTGAGCGTCGGCGAGTTTGTACTCTTTGCGACGCAAGGGCTGGATCATAGCACCCGGTCTTGCGCATAACCACGCAACAACTATAGGGAATAGAGGTTCCAGAGCGGTTGGCGCGGCTGACCGGCGGGCTGTGGGGTCATTGTCGATGTGTACACGTGGGAGCGGGTTTACCCGCGAATGCGATGTTGCATCAACCGCCGCATTCGCGGGTAAACCCGCTCCCACACTGTGTATCGTCAGTTGAAAACCAGCTGAGCGGCCACCGCGAACATCATCACCGCCACCATTAGGTCCAGCATCCGCCAGGTCGCCGGCCGTTCCAGCCATGGCGCCAGCCACGCAGCGCCCACCGCCAGGGTGGTGAACCACAGCAGCGACGCGCTGGCGGCACCGGCCACGTAGGCGCCAGGCACGGTCTGCTGGGCGCCGAGCGAGCCGATCAGCAGCACCGTATCCAGGTAGACGTGCGGGTTGAGCAAGGTCACCGCCAGCGCGCTGAGCAGCACCGCACGGCGCGAGCGCACGCCCTGGCCCTCCCGATGCTGCAGGCTTTGCTTGGAGCAGGCGCTGCGCAAAGCCTTGGCGCCGTACCAGATCAAAAACACCGCGCCGCCCCAGCGGGCCACTGCCAGCAGCGTCGGGTTATGCGCCAGCACCGTGGCCAGGCCGAACACCCCGGCGGCCACCAGCAGCGCATCGCAGACGATGCACAGCGCCGCCACCGGCAGGTGATGTTCGCGACGCAGGCTCTGGGCCAGGACGAAGGCGTTCTGCGCGCCGATGGCCATGATCAGGCCGAAGGCCACCAGCATGCCGTTCAGATAGCTTTGCCACATAGCGCCAACACTCCACTGACACCGGCGCAGAGGCCGGTGTTGATTGCCAAGAAAGATGTGGCCATTGTGGCGCCCTCGGCTGTATAAGAAAAACAAATAGAGCTGATCACTCATTAGAGAAATCGATGTTCGACTACAAGCTGCTCGCCGCCCTCGCCGCGGTGATCGAACAAGCGGGCTTCGAGCGCGCCGCCCAAGTGCTGGGGCTGTCGCAATCGGCCATCTCCCAGCGCATCAAGCTGCTCGAGGCCAGGGTCGGCCAGCCGGTGCTGGTACGGGCCACGCCGCCCAGCCCCACCGAGGTCGGCCGCCAGTTGCTCAACCATGTGCAGCAGGTGCGCCTGCTGGAGCGCGACCTGCAACGCCAGGTACCGGCGTTGGACGAGGAGGGCATGCCTGAGCGCCTGCGCATCGCGCTCAATGCCGACAGCCTGGCGACCTGGTGGGCGGGGGCTGTGGGGGCGTTCTGTGCCGAGCAGCAGGTGCTGCTGGACCTGGTGGTGGAAGACCAGGATGTCGGCCTCAAGCGCATGCGCGCCGGTGAAGTGGCGGCCTGCCTGTGCGGCAGCGAGCGGCCGGTGGCCGGGGCGCGGAGCATGCCGCTGGGGGCGATGCGCTACCGGGCGCTGGCCAGCCCCGCGTTCATGGCGCGTTACTTCCCCAACGGCTTCGAGGTGGCACGGCTGGCGCGCACGCCGGCGGTGGTGTTCGGCCCGGACGATTTCCTGCAGCATCGCTACCTGGCATCGCTGGGTATCCAGGACGGTTTCCTGCACCACCTGTGCCCCTCGTCCGAAGGTTTCCTGCGCATGACCGAGGCGGGCCTGGGCTGGGGGCTGGTGCCGGAGCGCCAGGTGGCCGAGCAGTTGAGCCGTGGCGAACTGGTGGAAATCTGCAGCGATACCCCCATCGACGTGCCGCTGTACTGGCATCATTGGCGCAACGGCGGACAACTGCTCGCCCAGCTGACCGAGCACCTGCGCCATTCGGCGCGGGACTGGCTGGTGCCCTTGTAGGCCTGGCCGGCGTCTGCTGCATCTGAAATCTGGCAAGGCGGAGTGTTACATGCGAATTCTGGTCACCGGCGCGAGCGGCTTCATCGGCGGGCGCTTTGCGCGCTTTGCCCTGGAGCAGGGCCTTGAGGTACGGGTCAATGGCCGGCGGGCGGAGGGTGTGGAACACCTGGTCAAGCGCGGCGCGCAGTTCATCCCCGGCGACCTGGGTGACGCCGAATTGGCCCGGCGGCTGTGCCAGGGCGTCGATGCGGTGGTGCACTGCGCCGGAGCGGTGGGCAACTGGGGGCGTTACCAGGACTTCTACCAGGGCAACGTGGTGCTCACCGAGAACGTGGTCGAAGGTTGCATCAAGGAACATGTGCGGCGCCTGGTGCACCTGTCGTCGCCGTCGATCTACTTCAATGGCCGTTCCCAGCGTGATATCCGCGAAGAGCAGGTGCCAAGGCGCTTTCACGACCACTACGGATTGACCAAGCACCTGGCCGAGCAGAAGGTGTTTGGTGCCCAGGAATTCGGCCTGGAGGTACTGGCCCTGCGGCCTCGCTTCGTCACCGGGGCTGGCGATGCCAGTATTTTCCCGCGGCTGATGCGCATGCAGCGCAAGGGGCGTGTGGCGATCATCGGCAACGGTCTGAACAAGGTCGATTTCACCAGCGTGCACAACCTCAACGAAGCGTTGCTCAGCGCGCTGTTCGCCGAGGCACCGGCGCTGGGGCAGGCCTATAACATCAGCAACGGCCAGCCATTGCCGTTGTGGGATGTGGTGAATTACGTCATGCGTCAGATGCAGCTGCCGCAGGTCACCCGCTATCGCAGTTTCGGCCTGGCCTACAGCCTGGCGGCGGTCAACGAGGCCGCCTGCCTGCTCTGGCCAGGGCGCCCGCAGCCGACCCTGACGCGTACCGCGATGCAGGTGATGAGCAAGGACTTCACCCTCGACATCAGCCGTGCCCGCCAGTACCTGGACTACCGCCCGAGGACCGACACCTGGGCCGCGCTGGATGAATTCTGTCATTGGTGGAAAGCGCAACCAGGCAACCAGTGAACCTGCTGCCGGGATGATGGTCTGCAGTGCGCCGCCTTGGCGGTTTATACTCATGCCTCTTTGCTACCACAGTGGTTGAATGCACCCATGCGTAACGACGCCCACGACGATTTCGACGACGTGCCCGCCCTGCGCGCCGGCACCCAGGATGACGATGAGCTGTTGCCCGCCCATGTCGCGCGCAGCCGCCAGAAGGCCGCGCAGCCGCGCAGCAATGGCCCGCTATGGGCGTTGCTGGGCGCCTCGTTCATTGGCCTGGCCGGGCTGGGCTGGTGGAGTTTTCAGCAGATCTCGCTGTTGGAGCAGCAACTGGTAGCCACCCAGGAAAGCTTTGCCCGTATCAGTGAAGAAGCGGCCGGGCGCCTGCAGGCGATCAGCGGCAAGGTCGACGCCAGCGAGTCGACCAGTTCGACCGGCAGCGAAGCGTTGAAACTGCAGATCCGCCAGTTGCAGGCCAACCTGGCCGAGCAGGGCAAGCAGCAGCAGGGCGTTGCCGGCCAGGCAGGCGACCTGGGCAAGCGTCTGGAACAGGTACTGGCGGATACCCGTGAGCAGCAGAAAGCCGTGACCGAGCTGCAGGGGCAACTGCAAGCGCAATTGAAGGCCGTGAATACGGAACTGGCGGCGTTGAAGTCGGGCCAGCTCGACGGTGGCAAGCTCGATGGTCAGCTGAAGAGCCTGAGCAGCGAGGTGGAGGCCCTGAAGAAGCGCAACCCGAGCGCGGCGATCGAGAGCCTGGAACAGGATGTGCTGGTGCTCAAGAGCCAGGCTGACAACCGTTCGGCGCAATCGGCCGGGGGCGCCTCGGTGCAAGAGTTCGATGCGTTCCGCGGGCAGACCACCCGCAGCATCAATACGCTGCAGAGTCAGATCCAGAACCTGCAGCAGCAGATCAACGCACGTCCCTGATACCTGCGCAGTCGGGCGCTTGCCCGAAGCATGAAAAAAGGCGCACGAAGGCGCCTTTTTTCATGACCACGGTGTTCAGCTCATGGCTTTGATAGCAAGCCAGAACAGGCCGGCGGACAGGCCCACCGTCGCCGGCAGGGTCAGTACCCAGGCCAGCAGGATGGTCTTCACGGTGCCGCCTTGCAGGCCGCTCTTGTTGGCGACCATGGTACCGGCCACGCCTGACGACAGTACGTGGGTGGTCGACACCGGCAGGCTGAAGATGTTGGCCATGCCGATGGCGCAGGCGGCGGTGATCTGTGCCGACATGCCCTGGGCATAGGTCATGCCCTGCTTGCCGATCTTCTCGCCGACGGTCAGTACCACGCGCTTCCAGCCGACCATGGTACCCAGGCCCAGGGCCAGGGCGACGGCGACGATCACCCAGAACGGCGCGTACTCGGTGGTGGCGGTGAGGTCTTTGCGCAGCTTCTCGAGGTCGGCCTTTTCGCGCGGCTCGAGGCCTGGCAGCTTGCCGACCTTCTTCGCCGTGTCGTCCAGGCACAGCAGGTAGCGGCGTACTTCAACACGCTTTTCGGCGCTCAGGGCGCGGTAGTCGGTCACACCTTGCAACGACGATTGCAGCGCGGCGATGGTCGGTTCGGTCTGCTGCGGGTTGCAGCTGAACTGCTCCGGCAGGTCGGCCGACTTGGCCTTGCCCAAGGCCAGGTACTCGCCCAGCGTCGCTGCATTGCGCTCGTAGAACTGGCTCAAGTGCATGGTGGCGTCGCGGGTGCGTTCGATCTGGTAGGTGGTGCTGTTCAGGTCGAGCACGAACTTGGCCGGAACGATACCGATCAGTACCAGCATGATCAGGCCGATGCCTTTCTGGCCGTCGTTGGAGCCGTGCACGAAGCTCACGCCCATGGCCGAGATCACCAGCACCAGGCGGTTCCAGAACGGCGGGTGTTTCTTGTCGTCGAGCTTGCGGCGCTGATCCGGGGTCTTGTGCATCTTCGACAGCGGGCGCCACCATTTCAGGCCCAGCAGCACCAGTGCGGCAACGGCGAAGCCGGCCATGGGCGAAAGCACCAGCGACATGCCGATATCGATCGCTTTCTGCCAGTTGACGCCATCGCCCAGCGGGATATCGCTGATCAGCGCATTGGCCAGGCCCACGCCGAGGATCGAACCGATCAGGGTGTGCGAACTGGACGCGGGGATGCCGAAGTACCAGGTGCCAAGGTTCCAGGTGATGGCCGCGGCCAGCAACGAGAAGACCATGGCCAGGCCGTGGCCGGTGTTCACGTTGATCAGCAGCTCCACCGGCAACAGGTGGACGATGGCATAGGCCACGCCGACGCCGCCGAGCAGCACCCCGAGGAAGTTGAACACCCCGGAGAAGAATACGGCCAGGTGCGGTGGCATGGCTTTGGTATAGATGACAGTGGCTACCGCGTTGGCGGTGTCATGAAAGCCATTGATGAACTCGAAGGCGAGAACGAAGGTCAGAGCGAGCATCAGGCTCACGACGACCCAGGCATCCAGTCCGCTGAATAAATCGATCATGAAGGTTGTCTGGCGGTCTTTAGGGGGGCGGGATTATGCCAGAAAACCCTGCAAATCGATGCACCTGCCACAGATCGATGACGGATGACCGCACGTTCAGGGGCGTGGTCGTTTGCGGGTTGCTAGCCGCGAACAGGCAGGAAAAATTAGCAAAATTCCCTAAAAATCAACGATTTGAGTTGAAGTCGTTGCGTGGGAATTCGCTCAAACAGTCGTATGAAATTTGTGAAAATCCATTTCACCCACGGTGTTTCGGTAAAGATGCCGCCGCGCCGACGGTCGCTGACTGATGGCGCGGTGATGTCGCTCAGCTGCGTTCGTCGTCGCTGTGCAGATCCTTCTCCATCTTTTCCAGCTCCTGGGCGAACGCCTGGTCGCGAATGCTTGCGCGCTTGCGCCAGGGTTTACGTTCCGGGTCGGGTTGTGCGGCATAGGTGGTGACTTCGCCACCGTATACATCCTTGTAACGTTCAGCCTGTCGCTCGAGTTCCGCGCGCAGTTCTTCTTTCGTCACAGTCATACCTGAAGAGTTTGAAGTTTGGCATTGGCACAGACCTGCACATTGGATGTGCCGGCGTAAGCGGCCAACGCGAGATGTCCGTCGCAGCGATGCCGAGGGTGGCAAGTTCAAGGCACGCTGAAAGTGCCGTTGTTCAACAGCGGGCAAGCCAAACCGGGGCGGTGGCTTGAAGGTCATCAAGCGACGAAAGTTAGCTGATGGATCCACTTTAATGGCAGACAATCAACAGTAGCGATTATAGCAACAGCCCGAACGAAGGCCATCGTTCTTTTCCGCCTGCTGACAATGCCCTGCAAGTTGTTATCGTCAGCACCCTGTGAGTCTGTGGGCAGCCACTATAAGTTCAATCCGCCAGGTTTAAAGTTCAGCTCAGGGTGGTTGAAATAAAAACGGCCTCGCGGGTGGGCGAGGCCGTTGCCTGGGACTTCTACGGTGGGTACCTGACCAGTCTCTCCAAAGAAGCCACATGTGGCAGGGGAAAGGTATAAGCAAAAGTGTCAGCGGTCAATTGCGATTATCGGCCGTTCGTTCGATAATCGCACGAACCAGCGTTTTTATGAGGTAGCTCCATGAGCGATGAAACCAGCGGCCCGGTGGCCAACGACCCCGCGCGCAGTACCACGCCGGCCATGGCCCCGCCGATCGTGGCGTCGGCGGCCAAGCGCATCCAGGCTTTCACCGGTGACCCGGACTTCATGACCTCTCTGGCCCGTGGCCTGGCGGTGATCCAGGCGTTCCAGGAGCGCAAGCGCCACCTCACCATCGCCCAGATCAGCCACCGCACTGAGATCCCCCGGGCTGCCGTGCGCCGTTGCCTGCACACCCTGATGAAGCTCGGCTACGCGACGACCGACGGTCGTACCTATTCACTGCTGCCCAAGGTGCTCACCCTCGGCCACGCCTATTTGTCCTCGACGCCGCTGGCGGTTTCGGCGCAGCCCTACCTGGACCGCATCAGCGACCAGCTGCACGAAGCGGCCAACATGGCCACGCTCGAAGGCGACGACATTCTTTACATCGCACGCTCGGCCACCGTCGAGCGGCTGATTTCGGTCGACCTCTCGGTTGGCGGGCGCCTGCCGGCCTATTGCACGTCGATGGGGCGCATTCTCCTGGCCGCGCTGGACGATGCCAGCCTGCACGAGTATCTGGACCGCGCCGACCTCAAGGCCCGCACCAGCCGTACCCTGCACGATGCGCAGTCGCTGTTCGCCTGTATCCAGCAGGTGCGCGAGCAGGGCTGGTGCGTGGTCGACCAGGAGCTGGAGCAAGGCCTGCGCTCGATTGCCGTGCCTATCTATGACGCCTCCGGCCAGGTGCTGGCGGCGCTGAACGTCAGTACCCATGTCGGGCGGGTCAGCCGCAGTGAGCTGGAGCAACGCTTCCTGCCGATCTTGCTGGCGGCCAGCCGGGATCTTTGCCATCAGCTGTTTGGCTGATTGCGCAGTCATCCGTGGGAGTGGCGCAACGCCGCTCCCACAACAAGCCTTGCGAATGCACCAGAATCGAACAGTACGAAAGTTTCCTGTGCGATAAACGCACAATGTCGTCTTCGACGAATTGCGCAGGCCCGGCCCGCTGATTAATGTCTGTCGCACAAGTCGGCTGTGCCGACCTGACAATAACAACAGGCCAAAAGGGCTCCTTCGATGAATACGCATCTTTTGCTGTCGCGGCCGCACCCGCGCACGCTACCGCTCAACTCCGGCTGAACCCAGTCCGCTGTTTCCCTGCGAAACTTATCGTTCCTGCGCTTTGCTGTACGCAGTAGCCTGCCTGCGCCTATCTTCCGGATAACAACAATGAACAAACCGCAATCAACCGTCGGCAACTGCCTCGACGTTCAGTCGTTCATCAACGACCAGCCACTGTCCCGGTATCAATGGCGCGTGGTGATTCTGTGCTTCTTGATTGTCTTCCTCGACGGCCTGGACACTGCCGCGATGGGCTTCATTGCCCCTGCACTGTCCCAGGAGTGGGGGATCGATCGCGCCAGCCTCGGCCCGGTCATGAGTGCCGCGCTGATCGGCATGGTGTTCGGTGCACTGGGCTCCGGGCCGCTGGCCGACCGTTTCGGGCGCAAGGGCGTGCTGGTAGGCGCGGTGCTGGTATTCGGTGGCTTCAGCCTGGCCTCTGCCTACGCAACCAACGTCGACCAGTTGCTGGTGCTGCGTTTCCTCACCGGCCTGGGCCTGGGCGCAGGCATGCCCAATGCCACGACGCTGCTCTCCGAGTACACCCCCGAGCGCCTCAAGTCGTTGTTGGTGACCAGCATGTTCTGCGGCTTCAACTTGGGCATGGCCGGCGGTGGCTTCATCTCCGCCAAGCTGATCCCGGCCTACGGCTGGCACAGCCTGCTGGTGATCGGTGGCGTGCTGCCGCTGTTGTTGGCCGTGGTGCTGTTGGTCTGGCTGCCGGAGTCGGCGCGGTTCCTGGTCGTGCGCAACCGTGGTACCGACAAAGTGCGCAAGACCCTGGCGCCGATCGCCCCCCAGGTGGTTGCCCAGGCGGCGAGCTTCAGTGTGCCGGAGCAGAAGGCGGTGGCAGCACGTAACGTGTTCGCGGTGATCTTCTCCGGCACTTACGGCCTGGGCACCGTGCTGCTGTGGCTGACCTATTTCATGGGCCTGGTGATCGTCTACCTGCTGACCAGTTGGCTGCCGACGCTGATGCGCGACAGCGGCGCGAGCATGGAGCAGGCCGCGTTCATCGGCGCGCTGTTCCAGTTCGGTGGCGTGCTCAGCGCGGTGGGCGTAGGTTGGGCCATGGACCGTTTCAACCCGCACAAGGTGATCGGCATCTTCTACCTGCTGGCCGGCGTGTTCGCCTACGCGGTGGGGCAGAGCCTGGGCAACATCACTCTGCTGGCGACCCTGGTGCTGGTGGCGGGCATGTGCGTCAACGGTGCGCAGTCGGCCATGCCGTCGCTGGCGGCGCGCTTCTACCCCACCCAAGGGCGTGCCACCGGCGTGTCGTGGATGCTCGGCATCGGCCGTTTCGGCGCGATCCTCGGCGCCTGGAGCGGGGCGACCTTGCTGGGGCTGGGCTGGAACTTCGAGCAGGTGCTCACTGCACTGCTGGTGCCGGCGGCGTTGGCGACCGTGGGGGTGGTGGTCAAGGGGCTGGTGAGCCACGCCGACGCGACCTGAGGGACTTCTGGTGCAGCCTTTTCGCCGGCAAGCCCTGCGCAGTGGCGGAGGGCGCCGCCTGTGGGAGCGGCTTTAGCCGCGAAGCAAGCGACGCGGTGAATGGCACCGGCTTTGCCGGTGTTCGCGGCTGAAGCCGCTCCTACAGGGATCCTGCCGATTTGAGGCATATGGATAGCAGGATAACAAATGGTTCGATAATCGCACAAAAGTGCGATTATCGGATTGTAACCGCCCCGCCAGTCTCCTTAATCTGGGCCCATCGCAGCGACGCATGGGCCCGCTGCTCACCGACCCGGCTCGTCCTGACCAGGAGTCTCCAATGGCAGCAATCCTCTCGCTTCACGATGCCGTGAAGCAGTTCATCCAGGATGGCGACAGCGTCGCCCTCGAAGGCTTCACCCACCTGATCCCGACCGCCGCCGGTCACGAGATCATCCGCCAGGGCAAGCGCGACCTGACCCTGGTGCGCATGACCCCGGACCTGATCTACGACCAGCTGATCGGTGCCGGCTGCGCGCGCAAGCTGATCTTCTCCTGGGGCGGCAACCCCGGGGTGGGTTCGCTGCACCGCCTGCGCGATGCGGTGGAAAAGCAGTGGCCGCATGCCATCGAGATCGAAGAGCACAGCCACGCCGACCTGGCCAACGCCTATGTCGCTGGCGCTTCCGGCCTGCCGTTCGCGGTGCTGCGCGCCTACGCCGGCTCCGACCTGCCCAAGGTCAACCCGTTGATCAAGAGTGTCACTTGCCCGTTCACCGGCGAAGTGCTCGCCGCCGTGCCGTCGGTACGCCCGGACGTCACCGTGATCCACGCGCAAAAGGCCGACCGCAAGGGCAACGTGCTGCTGTGGGGCATCCTGGGCGTGCAGAAGGAAGCGGCCCTGGCGGCCAAGCGCTGCATCGTCACCGTCGAAGAGATCGTCGATGACCTCAACGCACCGATGAACGCCTGCGTGTTGCCGACCTGGGCCTTGAGCGCGGTGTGCCTGGTGCCGGGCGGCGCCCATCCGTCCTACGCCCACGGTTACTACGAACGCGACAACCGCTTCTACCAGGCCTGGGACCCGATTGCCCGCAACCGTGAAACCTTCAGCGCCTGGATCGACACCTACATCCGTGGCACCACCGACTTCACTGAATTCAAGGCCAAGCTGGCCAGCACCGCGGAGGCCGCGCAATGAGCTACTCCACTTCCGAAATGATGACCGTCGCCGCCGCCCGTCGCCTGCGCAACGGTGCTGTCTGCTTCGTCGGCATCGGCCTGCCGTCCAAGGCCGCCAACCTGGCGCGCCTGACCTCGTCGCCCGACGTGGTGCTGATCTACGAGTCCGGCCCGATCGGTGCCAAGCCCAGCGTGCTGCCACTGTCGATCGGTGACGGTGAACTGGCGGAAACCGCCGACACCGTGGTGCCGACCGGCGAAATCTTCCGCTACTGGCTGCAGGGCGGGCGCATCGACGTGGGCTTCCTCGGCGCCGCCCAGGTCGACCGCTTCGGCAACATCAACACCACCGTGGTGGGTGACTACCACGCGCCGAAAACCCGCCTGCCGGGTGCTGGTGGTGCGCCGGAGATCGCCGGTTCCGCCAAGCAGGTGCTGATCATCCTCAAACAGTCGCCGCGGGCGTTCGTCGACAAGCTCGACTTCATCACCTCGGTCGGCCACGGCGAAGGCGGCGACTCGCGCAAGCGCCTGGGCCTGCCGGGCGAAGGGCCGGTCGGCATCATCACCGACCTGTGCATCATGGAGCCGGAAGCCGGTACTCATGAATTTGTCGTGACCTCGATTCACCCGGGCGTGACCCGCGAGCAGATCATCAACGCCACCGGCTGGGCGATCCGTTTTGCCGACAACGCCCAGGAAACTGCGGCGCCGAGCGAGGTCGAGCTGACCGCGCTGCGCGAGCTCGAAGCCCGCACCTCCGCCGCCCATGGGCAAGTGGCAGGAGAAGCCTGATGCGTGAGGTATTCATCTGTGACGCCATCCGCACCCCCATCGGCCGTTTTGGCGGCGCCCTGGCCGGCGTGCGCGCCGATGACCTGGCGGCGGTGCCGCTCAAGGCGCTGATCGAGCGTAACCCGAGCGTGCAGTGGGACCAGCTCGACGAAGTGTTCTTCGGCTGTGCCAACCAGGCCGGTGAAGACAACCGCAACGTCGCACGCATGGCCCTGTTGCTGGCCGGCTTGCCACAGAGTGTGCCGGGCGTGACCCTCAACCGCTTGTGCGCTTCCGGCATGGATGCCATCGGCACCGCCTTCCGCGCCATCGCCAGCGGCGAGATGGAGCTGGCCATCGCCGGCGGTGTCGAGTCGATGTCGCGTGCGCCGTTCGTCATGGGCAAGGCCGAGAGCGGTTACTCGCGCAACATGAAACTGGAAGACACCACCATCGGCTGGCGCTTCATCAATCCGCTGATGAAAGCCCAGTACGGCGTCGATGCCATGCCCGAGACGGCCGACAACGTCGCCGACGATTATCAGGTTTCACGCGCCGACCAAGACGCCTTCGCCCTGCGCAGCCAGCAGAAGGCGGGTGCTGCACAGGCCGCCGGCTTCTTCGCCGAAGAGATCGTGCCGGTGCGCATTGCCCATAAAAAGGGCGAGACCCTGGTCGAGCATGACGAGCACCTGCGCCCGGACACCACGCTCGAAGCGCTGACCCGGCTCAAGCCGGTCAATGGCCCGGACAAGACCGTCACCGCCGGCAATGCCTCGGGCGTCAACGACGGTGCCGCTGCGCTGATCCTCGCCTCGGCCGAAGCCGTGAAGAAACACGGCCTGACTCCACGTGCCCGGGTGCTGGGCATGGCCAGCGCCGGTGTGGCGCCACGGGTGATGGGCATCGGCCCGGTGCCGGCGGTGCGCAAGCTGACCGAGCGCTTGGGAGTGGCCGTGGCCGACTTCGACGTCATCGAGCTCAACGAAGCCTTCGCCAGCCAGGGCCTGGCGGTGCTGCGCGAACTGGGTGTGGCGGATGATGCGCCGCAGGTGAACCCCAATGGCGGCGCCATCGCCCTCGGCCACCCGCTGGGCATGAGTGGCGCGCGGCTGGTGCTGACGGCCTTGCACCAGTTGGAGAAGACTGGCGGGCGTAAAGGCCTGGCGACCATGTGTGTGGGTGTTGGTCAGGGGTTGGCGCTGGCCATCGAGCGGG
>NZ_JBOBDM010000078.1:0-18877 GCF_050586605.1 Pseudomonas sp. ES1
TGGGGAATCCCCCCCCCACCGACCTCGGGTGAGGCGCGATCCCTGCGGGAGCGGGTTTGCCCGCGAAGAGGCCGGCACTGACAGCTCAAGAATAACGCCGCCCGGCGGGCCGGCCCTTGCATAGGCAATCGGGTGGTCGCTCGGTATACTCGGGCGCAATACTGCTTATTTCAAAGGATTTCACCAATGAAGCGCCTGATTTCCTCCCTCGCGGCGCTGGTCGCGGTTGCCTGCCTCGTTTCGGCCTGCGGTCAGAAGGGCCCCCTGTACCTGCCGGAAGACGGCAAGAACGGCAAAGGCCCGAGCAAGTCGCACCAGCAGCACAAGCACGCCCAGCCGGCCGAACAGCAAGACGAGCTGGAGCAGCCCGAGCAGTCTCCCGCGCAGTAAGGAAATCCCATGGATGCATTCAACTACCGTGGCGGCGAGCTGTTCGCGGAAGGGGTGGGCCTGTCAGCCATCGCCGAGCGTTTCGGCACCCCCACCTACGTGTATTCGCGCGCCCACATCGAGGCCCAGTACCGTAGCTATACCGATGCCCTGCAGGGTGTCGAGCACCTGGTCTGCTTCGCGGTCAAGGCCAACTCCAACCTCGCCGTGCTGAACCTGCTGGCCCGCATGGGTTCGGGTTTCGACATCGTCTCCGGCGGTGAGCTGGAGCGCGTCCTAGCTGCCGGCGGGCGTGCCGATCGCGTGGTGTTCTCCGGTGTCGGCAAGACCCGCGAAGACATGCGCCGTGCCCTGGAAGTCGGCGTGCACTGCTTCAACGTCGAATCCACCGACGAACTCGAGCGCCTGCAAGTGGTAGCCGCCGAGCTGGGCAAGGTGGCCCCGGTGTCGCTGCGGGTGAACCCGGATGTCGATGCCGGCACCCACCCGTACATCTCCACCGGCCTCAAAGAGAACAAGTTCGGTATCGCCATCGCCGATGCCGAAGCCATCTACGTGCGCGCCGCGCAGCTGCCAAACCTGGAAGTGGTCGGCGTCGACTGCCATATCGGTTCGCAGCTGACCACCGTCGAGCCGTTCCTCGATGCGCTGGACCGCCTGTTGGTGCTGGTCGATCGCCTCGCCGAATGCGGCATTCACCTGCGCCACCTGGACCTGGGCGGCGGTGTCGGCGTGCGTTACCGCGACGAGCAGCCGCCATTGGTAGCCGACTACATCAAGGCCATCCGCGAGCGTGTCGGCGACCGTGACCTGGCCCTGGTGTTCGAACCGGGCCGCTACATCGTGGCCAACGCCGGCGTGCTGCTGACCCGCGTGGAATACCTCAAGCACACCGAGCACAAGGATTTCGCCATCATCGATGCGGCGATGAACGACCTGATCCGCCCGGCCCTGTACCAGGCCTGGATGGGTATCACTGCAGTCAAACCCCGTGAAGGTGAAGGCCGTGCCTACGACCTGGTCGGACCGATCTGCGAGACCGGTGACTTCCTGGGCAAGGACCGTGTGCTGAACCTGGCCGAAGGCGACCTGCTGGCCGTGCAGTCCGCCGGCGCCTATGGTTTCGTCATGAGCTCGAACTACAACACCCGTGGCCGCTGCGCCGAAGTACTGGTCGATGGTGACCAGGCCTTCGAAGTGCGTCGCCGCGAAACCATCGCTGAACTGTTCGCCGGCGAAAGCCTGCTGCCGGAGTGAACCCATGCTGCTGCGTTTTACTAAAATGCACGGGCTTGGCAACGACTTCATGGTCCTCGACCTGGTCAGCCAGCACGCGCATATCCAGCCCAAGCACGCCAAGCAATGGGGTGACCGCAACACCGGCATCGGCTTCGACCAACTGCTGATCGTCGAAGCACCGAACAACCCGGACGTGGACTTCCGCTACCGGATCTTCAACGCCGACGGCTCCGAGGTCGAGCAATGCGGCAACGGCGCGCGCTGCTTCGCCCGCTTCGTGCTGGACAAGCGCCTGACCGCGAAAAAACGTATCCGCGTCGAAACCAAGAGCGGCATCATCGAGCTGGACGTGCGCAACGACGGCCAGATCTGTGTCGACATGGGCCCGCCGCGTTTCGTCCCGGCCGACATCCCGTTCATCGCCGATGAGCAGGCTTCGAGCTACCCGCTGGAAGTCGACGGCCAGGTGCACCAGATCGCTGCCGTGTCGATGGGCAACCCGCATTCGGTGCTGCGCGTCGATGACGTGCGCAGCGCGCCGGTGCATGAGCTGGGGCCGAAGATCGAGCACCATCCGCGCTTCCCGCAGCGGGTCAATGCCGGTTTCATTCAGGTCGTCGACCGCCACCGCGCCAACCTGCGGGTGTGGGAGCGTGGCGCCGGCGAGACCCAGGCTTGCGGCACCGGTGCCTGCGCCGCCGCCGTCGCGGCCATCGCCCAGGGCTGGATGGACTCGCCGGTGACCATCGACCTGCCCGGCGGGCGCCTGAGCATCGAGTGGGCTGGCCCCGGCCAGCCGGTATTGATGACCGGCCCGGCCGTACGTGTATTCGAAGGACAGGTTCGTCTTTAAGCGAGTAGCCGCCATGACTGAACAGCCGCACGTTGTACCCGAGCTCGACGCCGACGCAGTGGTCGCCTACCTGCGCGCCCACCCCACGTTCTTCGCCGAGCATGACGAGCTGCTGATCGAGCAGCGCATTCCCCACCAGCGCGGCGACAGCGTGTCGCTGGTGGAGCGCCAGCTCAAGCTGCTGCGTGACCGCAACATCGAGATGCGCCATCGCCTGTCGCAACTGATGGACGTGGCCCGTGACAACGACCGGCTGTTCGACAAGACTCGCCGGCTGATCCTCGACCTGCTGGATGCCGGCAGCCTGGAAGAAGTGGTGATGGCCGTCGAAGACAGCCTGCGCCAGGAGTTCAAGGTGCCCTTCGTCAGCTTGATCCTGTTCGGCGAGAATGCCGCGCCGGTCGGCCGCTGGGTGTCCGGCAGCGAGGCCCAGCAGGCCATCGGCGGGCTGATCGGTGGCGGCAAGACCATCAGCGGCAGCCTGCGCGAGCACGAACTGGCCTTCCTGTTCGGCAATGATCAGCACAAGGAGGTCGGCTCCAGCGCCGTGGCCACCCTGGAGTACCAGGGCCTGCATGGCGTGCTGGCGATCGGCAGCCGCGACCCGCAGCACTACAAGAGCAGCGTCGGCACCCTGTTCCTCAGCTACATCGCCGAAGTGCTGGGCCGCGTGGTGCCACGCTTCACCCAGACGCTACGCTCGGTGCGCTGATGGAACGCCAGCTGGAGGCTTATTGCGCGCACCTGCGCAACGAGCGCCAGGTGTCCGAACACACTCTGCTGGCCTACCGCCGCGACCTGGAAAAGGTCATTGCCTACTGCAACAGCCAGGGCATTGGCGACTGGCCTGCGCTGCAAGTCCAGCAGCTGCGCCAACTGGTGGCGCGCCAGCACCATCACGGGCAGTCCTCACGCAGCCTGGCGCGCCTGCTTTCGGCGGTGCGCGGGCTTTACCGCTACCTCAACCGCGAAGGCCTGTGCCAGCACGACCCGGCCGATGGCCTGGCGCCCCCCAAGGGCGAGCGGCGCCTGCCCAAGGTGCTCGACACCGACCGCGCGCTGCAACTGCTCGATGGCGGCGTTGACGATGACTTCATCGCCCGACGTGATCAGGCCATCCTCGAACTGTTCTACTCCTCCGGCCTGCGCCTGTCGGAACTGGCCGGCCTCGACCTCGAGTACCTCGACCTGGCCGCCGGGCTGGTACAGGTGCAGGGCAAGGGCAGCAAGAGCCGCGTACTGCCGGTTGGGCGCAAGGCGCGCGAGGCGCTGCAGGCGTGGCTGCGCCTGCGCGGCATCGGCGGCCCCCAGGACGGCGCGGTGTTCATCACCCGCCAGGGCAAGCGCCTCAGCCCACGGGCCATTCAGCTGCGGGTCAAGACCGCCGGCGAGCGTGAGCTTGGCCAGCACCTGCATCCGCACATGCTTCGCCATTCCTTCGCCAGCCACCTGCTGGAATCGTCCCAGGACCTGCGCGCGGTGCAGGAAATGCTCGGCCACGCCGACATCAGCACCACGCAGATCTATACCCACCTGGACTTCCAGCACCTGGCCGCGGTGTACGACAGCGCCCACCCCCGGGCCAAACGCAGCAAAGGCACAGACTCATGAGCATCAAGCTGATCACCTTCGACCTGGACGACACGCTGTGGGACACCGCGCCGGTCATCGCCAGTGCCGAAACCGTCCTGCGCGACTGGCTCGCCGCCAATGCGCCGGTTCTGGGCGCGGTGCCGGTCGAGCACCTGTTCGCCATCCGTGAACGCCTGGTGCAGGCCGAACCCGGCCTCAAGCACCGCATCAGCGCCCTGCGCAGGCGTGTGCTGTTCCACGCCCTGGAAGAGGTCGGCTACAGCGAGAAGCACGCCCAGGAACTGGCCAACGAAGGTTTCGAGGTGTTCCTCCATGCGCGGCACCAGGTCGAGGTGTTCCCCGAGGTGCAGCCGGTGCTGGAGATCCTGCGCCACCAGTACATGCTCGGGGTGGTCACCAATGGCAACGCCGACGTGCGCCGGCTCGGCTTGGCGGACTACTTCCGCTTTGCCCTGTGCGCCGAGGACCTGGGCATAGGCAAGCCGGATCCGGCACCGTTCATGGAGGCCCTTAAACTGGGTGGCGTGGACGCAGGGGCGGCGGTGCACATCGGCGACCACCCGGGCGACGACATCGCCGGGGCACAACGGGCCGGGTTGCGCGCGGTGTGGTTCAACCCGCAGCACAAGGCCTGGAGCGGCGAGCAGGCGCCGGATGCCGAGATCCAGCGGCTGTCGCAGTTGCCCGAGGTGCTGGCGCGCTGGCGCTGAGCGTGACCGTGGGAGCGGCGGTGCGCCGATGCGACTTGCCCCGCGATTTCGATGATTAAGCGGACATCGCAATCGCGGGGCAAGCCCGCTCCCACGGTGCACAGCCGCGTTCTTTCAGCCACAAAAAAGCCCGCAGCGACGGCGGGCTTCTTTGCTTTCAGCCACTCAGATAGGGCGGCTGCCGTACTTGTTGTCCGGCTTCTTGGGCGGGTCGGCGACCACATTGGCCTCGACTTCCTGCACCTTGCCACCGCGCGAAAGAAACTCTTCCATCGCCTTGGCCAGGGCATCACGCTCCTTCTGCTTGGCTTCCATGCTCGGCATTTCGTCTACCGAAACAGCCGCCTTGGACTTGCCCTTGGCGGTCGGCGCGGGGCTGCTGTCGTCATCGCCAGCATCTTCCGCACCATCGTCGGCTGCCGCCTCGAGGCCTTCATCACCCTCGTCTTCGTCACCTACTTCGAGGTCATCATTTTCCAGATCGTCGTCGCTCATGTTCTACCTCATGACTTGCGAAAAGCAGGTTAGTTATAGACCGGTGCGACCGTAGACGGCAGTCACCGGTGAAAATTCAACTGGCCGTGGGTTGGCCACTGCCTCGGGTGTCCAGCTCCTGATGGGAGGTCCGGCACCCAGCAGGCCCTGCTCCTGGCAAGGCCTGACAACACTGTTCTTACCCTGGCTGGCCACAGGCTACTGCAAGCCTAGCAAAGGGTGGCGAAGTGTGCGGGTTACTCGTCCCACACCCTTCGGCGCGCATTCTAGCGCGCTCGCAGAAAAAGCAAAGCACCAGAAACGCCCAATGACTTGTAAGTTTTCTGCCCAGGTCGCGAACAAGACAGCGAAACCGTTTGCCGGGCGTAAAACGGCAAATTACAGGCAAAAAAATGCCCGGCGAACCGGGCAAGTTTTCCAGCGTGGCGATTACAGGTTGTAGCCGCGCTCGTTGTGTTGAGCCAGGTCGAGGCCGACCGACTCTTCTTCTTCGCTGACCCGCAGGCCCATCACCAGGTCCAGCACCTTGAGGATCACGTAGGTGACGATGGCGGTGTAGACCACGGTGAACAGCACACCTTTGGCCTGGATCCAGAACTGCGCGGCGATATCGGTGACGGCGCCGAAGCCGCCCAGGGCCGGTGCTGCGAACACACCGGTAAGCAGCGCACCGACGATGCCGCCGATACCGTGCACGCCGAAAGCGTCGAGCGAGTCGTCGTAACCCATCTTGCGCTTGAGGCTGGTGGCGCAGAAGTAGCAGACCACGCCCGAAACCAGGCCGATCACCAGCGCGCCCATCGGGCCGACGGTACCGGCGGCCGGGGTGATGGCGACCAGGCCGGCGACCACACCCGAGGCGATGCCCAGTGCGCTCGGTTTGCCGTGGAAGACCCACTCGGCGAACATCCAGCCCAGGGCGGCGGCGGCGGTAGCGATCTGGGTGACCAGCATCGCCATGCCGGCGGTGCCGTTAGCGGCCGCCGCAGAACCTGCGTTGAAGCCGAACCAGCCGATCCACAGCATGGCCGCGCCCATCAGGGTGTAGCCCAGGTTGTGCGGCGCCATCGGCGTGGTCGGGTAGCCTTTGCGCTTGCCCAGCACCAGGCAGCAGACCAGGCCGGCGATACCGGCGTTGATGTGCACCACGGTGCCGCCGGCGAAGTCCAGCACGCCCCAATCCCACATCAGCGCACCGTCACCGCTCCAGACCATGTGCGCGATCGGCGCATAGACCAGGGTGAACCACACGCCCATGAAAATCAGCATGGCCGAGAACTTCATGCGTTCGGCAAAGGCACCGACGATGAGCGCCGGGGTGATGATGGCGAAGGTCATCTGGAAGGTGATGAACACAGCTTCTGGGAACAACGCGGTGGCAGAGGTCAGGCCCGACGGCGTGACGCCGTTGAGGAAGGCCTTGGAGAAGCCACCGATGAAGGAATTCAGGTTGAGCACGCCCTTTTCCATACCCGCGGTATCGAATGCCAGGCTGTAACCGTAGATAACCCACAGGATGCTGATCAGCCCGGTGATGGCAAAGCACTGCATCATCACCGACAGCACGTTCTTGGAACGCACCATGCCGCCGTAGAACAGGGCCAGGCCCGGGATGGTCATGAACAGGACCAGCGCCGTCGAGGTGAGCATCCAGGCGGTGTCGCCGGAGTTGAGCACCGGGGCGGCAGTTTCCTCGGCCAGGGCCAGCCCTGGCATTACGAGGGACAATAGGGCTCCTAGCCCTGCGATCTTACGCAGAGTCATGTTGTTTTCTCCTGGGGCGTTGGGTTTGGTGAGGCTTTTTTGTAGCGTTTAGATCGCGTCGGTATCGGTTTCGCCGGTACGGATGCGGATCGCTTGCTCCAGATTGACCACGAAAATCTTGCCGTCACCGATCTTGCCGGTGTTGGCCGCCTTGGTGATGGCCTCGATCACCCGATCAAGGTCTTTGTCGTCGATGGCGACATCGATCTTCACCTTGGGCAGGAAATCGACCACGTATTCGGCGCCGCGATACAGCTCGGTGTGACCCTTCTGCCGGCCGAAGCCTTTGACTTCGGTCACGGTGATGCCCTGCACGCCGATTTCCGACAGCGACTCGCGCACGTCGTCCAGCTTGAACGGCTTGATGATGGCAGTGACTAGCTTCATGAAACTCTCTCCCGATTTGGTGGACTTGCCCCAGGAAAACAAACCCGTCTCAAGTCTAAGCGCAGCGCCTGGCTTTGTAACGCGTCGTCGGCTCCATCCTCCCCGCCGCGACACCTTGTGGCGGTGACCGAGGGCCTTACCACTGAGCTACGCACTGCCTGGTCACAGCGGACCGCATCAGTGCATGGCTCACCGAGGTCTTTGCAGAAACCTTGCCAGCTCCGGGAAAACGCCAGAAAACAGGTAGTTGCGTGAAACAGTCGGGATTGGCCAGTCGCCAGCAGGGAAAAGCTGCACAACTTCGGTGCGCGACCTTTGGCCGCCCTGCGCAAAAAGTGTGCAGGGCAACCCGCGAAAAGGGGCGTGATACACTGCTGCCCTTTCACCCATCAACGGATAGCCTGACATGCTCGCGCCCAAAGCCCTTCTCGATGCCCTGAGCGACCAGGCCTCGCGCCTGTTCAGCGGTGACACCGCTCAGCCCCGTGCCGAACTGGAGAGCCAGTTCAAAGTGCTGATGCAGGGTGCCTTCAGCAAGCTCGACCTGGTCAGCCGCGAGGAGTTCGACAGCCAGATGGTGGTATTGGCCCGCACCCGCGCCCGCCTTGAAGCGCTGGAGAAGCAGTTCGCCGAACTGGAAGCGCGGATCGCGCCAGCACCAGCGCCAGCGCCAGCATCAGAGCAATAATTATCCCGTCTCTGGAGCGGCCCTGCCGCTCCTGCAGGGAAGGCACCCTGCCGTTGGAATTTCCAACATATAGTTGCGCTGATTAAACCAGATGAAACTTAATTCAGTTTCACCTTGCGGGTTGACTTGCCCGCTATGCTTTGCATAAAGTTCACCCGCCCTGAAAACCGGGCCTTTATTTCAACTCACGAAGAATTCAATGGACACAGTATCTAGTCGCTGCCTGGCCGCCCCTGGCTGTCAGGCACTTGAACCGGAACTCCGGGCCCGCCTCCCTGGCTGGGCAAGCCGCGCCAGAGCCTGATGCTCCGCCGTAGCTTGCCGCCCAGGGTGCCAGCCCGGTCGGAGGCAAGCTCATGAACCTCATCACCTTTATCCGTACACACCTGCACGCCCGCCTCGGGGCGCTGCACGCCTGTTCCCACGCGGCCCCGCCGCCCTTCCCCACCCCCGTCGCGCGTGGCTCTCGCCTGCGTGCCGCCTGGCTATCGCAACCTGGCAAAGGCTGCCTGCGCCTGCACTGGCATGCCGACGACGGCCAGGAACCACCGAGTCGATGGCGCGCCCTGCTGTGTTTCAGCTGACGGGCGCGTCGCCACTTACATATTGAATTGCCACCAATAAGACACGAACTTTTCATCATTAAAGTTCGCGGGATTTTTATTGCCTGAAAGTTACCAGGGGAATAACTACACCATGGACTCAGCCAGTAGAAAGTTCGCTGCCGACATTAACTCCGGCACGCGCCAGCGAACGTTCAACCGCCGGAAATACAACGTTATTTATCGATCGAATGATCGCGGCCCGAAACACCCGCACTCACCCGCCCAACCGTGAGTCGACTGTGTTTCGTGCCGCCTCCTGCGGCAGGAGCACAGCCCGATGACCGTCAAAGACCGCAACACCACCACGACTCCGGACGCTCGCCTGTCCATGCGCGCCGCCCGTGAGGCGCGCAATGGCCTGGCCGTCACCCTCGCCAACCTCGACGCCAGCGAGCTCGGCCTGACCGAGCACGAAGCCGCCAAGCGCCTGCAGCGCGATGGCGCCAACGAGGTCGCCCACGACAAACCGCAACCGGCTCTGGTGCAACTGCTCAAGGCGCTGCACAACCCCTTCATCTATGTACTGCTCACCCTCGCCGCCATCAGCTTCGTCACCGACTACTGGCTGCCGCTGCGCGCCGGTGACCTCGACGACCTCGACCTGACCAAGGTGATCATCATCCTGACCATGGTCAGCGTCAGCGGCCTGCTGCGCTTCTGGCAGGAATACCGTTCGAGCAAGGCGGCCGAAGCACTCAAGGCGATGGTCCGCACCACCGCCACGGTGCTGCGTCGCGAGCGCCACGACACCCCCGCACAGCTGCGCGAAGTGCCCATGAACGAACTGGTGGCCGGCGATATCGTGCAATTGGCCGCTGGCGACATGATCCCCGCCGATATCCGCCTGATCGAGTCGCGCGACCTGTTCATCAGCCAGGCCGTGCTCACCGGCGAAGCGCTGCCGGTGGAAAAGTACGACACCCTCGGCCACATCGCACCGAAGTCCGCCGCCGACAGCGCCACTGACGAAGGCAGCCTGCTCGACCTGCCGAACATCGGCTTCATGGGCACCAATGTGGTCAGCGGCCGCGCCCGCGCCGTGGTGGTGGCCACCGGCAAGCGCACCTACTTCGGCTCGCTGGCCAGGGCAATTGCCGGCTCGCGCAGCCAGACCGCCTTCGACCGCGGCGTGAACAGCGTCAGCAGCCTGCTGATCCGCTTCATGCTGGTGATGGTGCCGGTGGTGTTCGTGCTCAATGGCGTGGTCAAGGGCGACTGGAGCGATGCCTTCCTGTTCGCCCTGGCCGTGGCCGTGGGCCTCACCCCGGAAATGCTGCCGATGATCGTCAGTGCCAACCTGGCCAAGGGCGCCGTGGCCATGGCCAGGCGCAAAGTGGTGGTCAAGCGCCTGAACGCCATCCAGAACTTCGGTTCGATGGATGTGCTGTGCACCGACAAGACCGGCACCCTGACCCAGGACCGCATCATCCTCGAACACCATGTCGACCCGAGCGGCCGCACCGACCCGCAACTGCTCGAGCTGGCCTGGCTCAACAGCCACCACCAGAGCGGCGTGAAGAACCTGATGGACCAGGCCGTGCTGCGCTTCGCTGGCGAGAACAGCGGCTTCCAGCCGCCCTACGCCTACGCCAAGGTCGACGAATTGCCCTTCGACTTCATTCGCCGGCGCCTGTCGGTGATCGTCAAGGATGCGCTCGGCGATCACCTGCTGGTCAGCAAGGGCGCGGTCGAGGAAATGCTTGCCATCGCCACCCATGTAGAAGAGAACGGCCAGCGCATCCACCTCGACGAGGCCCAGCGCCAGCAACTGCTGGCCACCGCCAGCGCGTTAAACCAGGATGGCTTTCGCGTGCTGCTGATCGGCACCCGCGAAATCCCCGCCACCGAGCGCAAGGCTCAGTACAGCACCGCTGACGAGCGCAGCCTGGTGATCCGCGGCTTCCTGACCTTCCTTGACCCGCCCAAGGAAACAGCCGGCCCGGCCATTGCCGCGCTGCGTGACATGGGCGTGAAAGTGAAAGTGCTGACTGGCGACAACCCCGTGGTCACCTGCAAAGTTTGCCGCGAAGTGGGCCTGGAGCCCGGCCAGCCACTGCTTGGGCAGGACATCGAGCGGCTGGACGACGCCCAGCTCAAGGCGCTGGTCGAAGAACGTACGGTGTTCGCCAAGCTCACCCCGTTGCAGAAGTCGCGGGTGCTCAAGGCGTTGCAGGCCAACGGCCACACCGTCGGTTTTCTCGGCGACGGCATCAACGACGCCCCTGCCCTGCGTGACGCCGACGTGGGCATTTCGGTGGACAGCGGTACCGATATCGCCAAGGAATCGGCCGACATCATCCTGCTGGAAAAGAGCCTGATGGTGCTCGAAGAAGGCGTGCTCAAAGGCCGCGAAACCTTCGGCAACATCATGAAGTACCTGTGCATGACCGCCAGCTCCAACTTCGGCAACGTGTTTTCGGTGCTGGTGGCCAGCGCCTTCATCCCGTTCATGCCGATGCTGGCGATCCACCTGCTGCTGCAGAACCTGATGTACGACTTCTCTCAGCTGTCGCTGCCCTGGGACCGCATGGACAAGGAGTTCCTGCGCGAACCGCGCAAATGGGATGCCCGCAACATCGGCCGCTTCATGCTGTGGATCGGGCCCACCTCGTCGATCTTCGACATCACCACCTTCGCCCTGATGTGGTACGTGTTTGCTGCCAATAGCGTGGAGATGCAGGCGCTGTTCCAGTCCGGCTGGTTCATCGAAGGGCTGCTGTCGCAGACATTGGTGGTGCACATGCTGCGCACCCGCAAGGTGCCGTTCCTGCAAAGCACTGCGGCGCTGCCGGTGATCCTCGCCACGGGCCTGGTGATGTGCCTGGGTATCTACATCCCGTTCTCGCCACTGGGGGCGATGGTCGGGCTGGTGCCGCTGCCGTGGGAGTACTTCCCTTGGCTGGCCGCCACCCTGCTGGGTTACTGCCTGGTGGCGCAAGGCATGAAGACCCTCTACATCCGCCGCTTCGGCCAGTGGTTCTGAGGAGGGCGTATGCGTGTACTGATCTGTGCGGGGCGCAACTACGCCGACCACCAGCGCTGCCGTCGGGCGCTGGACGAACTGCAGCGCCAGCAACCGATCCAGGTGCTCATACACGGCGGCAGCCAGTACCTGGGTGGCGATATCGAAGCCTGGGCGCGGGAGCACGGAGCGGACATCGTCCGCTACCCGCCCAACTGGCAGTTGCACGGCAAACTGGCTGAGCGCCTGCGCAACGTTTTCATGTTGCGTGACAGCCGGCCAGACCTGGTGCTGGCTTTGCCGGGCGCAGATGATACCGAGGAGCTACTGGCTCGGGCGCGGGGTGAGGGGGTTGCGGTGGTGTGCGGCAAGCAGCCTCGCCGCTAGATGAGGCTGCGGAAAAACCTCGACGCACTCTTTCCAGCGTGCCCGCCAGGGACACCACTATGCTTTGCCGGGCCGCAGGATGCGGCCTGAATTACGCGAACACGGAGCGCCCATGTCCCTCGCCCTCGTCCACAGCCGCGCCCAGGTGGGCGTACTGGCACCCGCCGTCAGTGTCGAAACCCACCTGGCCAACGGCCTGCCGTCACTTACCCTGGTTGGTTTGCCCGAGGCCACGGTCAAGGAAAGCAAGGACCGGGTACGCAGCGCCATCGTCAACGCCGGGCTGGATTACCCGGCCCGGCGCATCACCCAGAACCTCGCCCCGGCCGACCTGCCCAAGGACGGTGGGCGCTACGACCTGGCCATCGCCCTGGGGATCCTCGCCGCCAATGGCCAAGTGCCGGTGGCGGCACTCGAAGACATCGAATGCCTGGGTGAACTGGCCCTGTCCGGGGCGCTGCGGCCAGTGCAGGGTGTGCTGCCCGCTGCGCTGGCGGCACGCGAAGCCGGGCGGGCGCTGGTGGTACCACGCGAGAACGCCGAGGAAGCCAGCCTGGCCAGCGGGCTGGTGGTGTACGCGGTGGGGCATCTGCAGGAGCTGGTGGCGCACCTGAGCGGGCAACTGCCGCTGCCACCCTATGCGGCCAACGGCTTGCTGCTGGAACAGCGGCCCTACCCTGACCTCAGCGAAGTACAGGGCCAGACAGCCGCTAAACGTGCCCTGCTGGTGGCGGCTGCCGGTGGGCACAACCTGTTGTTCACCGGGCCGCCCGGCACCGGCAAGACCCTGCTTGCCAGCCGCCTGCCCGGCCTGCTGCCACCGCTGGACGAGCGCGAGGCGCTGGAGGTGGCGGCAATCCGCTCGGTCAGCGGCCACGCACCGCTGGACAGCTGGCCGCAACGGCCATTTCGCCACCCCCATCACTCCGCTTCGGGCCCGGCACTGGTCGGTGGCGGTAGCCGCCCGCAGCCGGGCGAAATCACCCTGGCACACCATGGCGTGCTGTTTCTCGATGAACTGCCAGAGTTCGAGCGGCGCGTGCTGGAAGTGCTGCGCGAGCCATTGGAATCGGGCGAGATCGTGATCGCCCGGGCCAGGGACCGGGTGCGCTTCCCGGCACGCTTCCAGTTGGTGGCGGCAATGAACCCCTGCCCCTGCGGCTATTTTGGCGACCCCACCGGCCGCTGCCGCTGCAGCCCCGAGCAGATCCAGCGCTACCGCAACAAACTCTCCGGCCCCCTGCTCGACCGCATCGACCTGCACCTGACGGTGGCTCGGGAGAATACCGTGCTCGGTAACCAACCCAGTGGCGAAACCAGCGCCAGTGTCGCCGCTGTCGTGGCCGAGGCCCGCGCACTGCAGCAGCGTCGCCAGGGCTGCGCCAATGCCTTCCTCGATCTCAACGGCCTGCGCCGGCATTGCCTGCTGACATCGGCCGACCAGGCCTGGCTGGAAACCGCCTGCGAACGCCTCACGCTGTCGCTGCGGGCGGCCCATCGCCTGCTCAAGGTGGCGCGTACGCTGGCGGACCTGGAGCAGGTCGAGGCCATTGCCCGGGCTCATCTGGCCGAAGCGATGCAGTACCGACCAGGCAGCTGACAGGCCATGCACAGGGTCAATCTTCTCCATAGCTGAAATATATTTTGCGCGCTAACTATTTGCGCTCAATATTCATTTCACGCAGCAAGCAGTCGCCAAGCCCATTCAGCACATCCTGGAGAACGATCATGACCCTTCGCACAATCCTCGCCCTCGGCGTTACCACCCTGGCCATCGGCACCAGCGCCGGGGCCTTCGCCACCGAAACCAGCGCTTACCGCTACGGGATGAAGCTGGACATCGCCCAGGTGGTCACCGTCGAGGCGCCCACCGCCATTGAGGGCCACACCAGCACCGCCATCCTGACCTACCGCGACAGCAACGGCCAATTGCAAGCCGTGAGCTACAGCCAGCCCACCACCCTTGCCAACCAGAACTGAGCCGCCGGCTCGTACGCAGAGGAACCCGCACATGAAACTGTCCCGCACCCTGACCGCTGGCCTGCTGGCCCTGGCCGTGAACAGCGCCTTCGCCGCCGGCAGCCCTGGCGTCGAACGCAACACCCAAGGCTTCCTCGATGCGCTTGCCGCAGGCGGCGGCAAGCCGCTGGAAACCCTGGCGCCGAAAGACGCACGCGCCGTACTGAGCACAGCCCAGGCCGGGGTGAAAGTCGATGTGTCGGGTATCCGCGTTGAGCGCCGGACTATCCAGGCCGACGGCCAGCCATTGCAGATCCGCGTGGTACGCCCTGAGGGCGCCACGGGCGAACTGCCCGTGTTCATGTTCTTCCACGGCGGTGGTTGGGTGTTGGGCGATTACCCCACCCACGAACGGCTGATCCGCGATCTTGTGGTCGGCTCCGGCGCAGCGGCGGTATACGTCGACTACACGCCTTCGCCAGAAGCGCAGTTCCCCACCGCGATCAACCAGGCCTATGCCGCCACCCGCTGGGTCGCCGAGCATGGCAAGGAAATCGGCGTCGACGGCAGCCGCCTGGCGGTCGCCGGCAACAGCGTCGGCGGCAACATGGCAGCGGTGGTGGCGATAAAGGCCAAGGAGGCCGGCACGCCGAAGCTGCGCTTCCAGGCGCTGCTGTGGCCGGTGACCGATGCCAACTTCAACAACGCTTCCTATAACCAGTTCGCCGAGGGCCACTTCCTGACCCGCAACATGATGCAGTGGTTCTGGAACAGCTACACCACAGACCCGCGTCAGCGCGACGATATCCATGCCTCGCCGTTGCGTGCCAGCCTGGAACAACTCAAGGGCCTGCCACCGGCCCTGGTACAGACCGCCGAAATGGACGTGCTGCGTGACGAAGGCGAAGCCTACGCCCGCAAGCTCGACGCCGCCGGGGTGCCGGTGACTGCGGTGCGCTACAACGGCATGATTCATGACTATGGCCTGCTCAATGTGCTGAGCACCGTACCCGCTGTCCGCAGTGCCATGGACCAGGCGGCACAGGCCCTTAAAACGCATCTGCAGTAAGGGGTTGGTGCAAGCCCGCTACCACAGTCGCAAGCGTGGGAGCGGGCTTGCCCCGCGATTGGCCAATCAAAGGTTCCACTTTCAGAACGATGCTTCCCGTTAGGCCGGAATTGTCCTGTTTCTCACAACACCCGAAAATGCTCGCCTCTTCCATCGATGACATAAGCTTCGGCAACCTGTCATCCGTTCCCTAAAGCGCTGCCTCACGCAGTTCAAGGAGTACGAGCAATGCCGCACGAAGGCAGCCTTCTACAAACCGCAGTCATCTTCCTCCTTGCCGCCGTGGTCGCCGTGCCCCTGGCCAAGCGCCTGCAACTGGGCGCCGTGATCGGCTACCTGCTGGCCGGTGTGGCCATCGGCCCGCAAGCGCTGGGCCTGATCCGAGATACCGAAAGCGTCGCGCACATCTCCGAACTGGGCGTGGTCCTGCTGCTGTTCATCATTGGCCTGGAGCTTTCACCCAGACGCCTGTGGCTGATGCGCAAATCGGTGTTCGGCGTGGGCACCGCCCAGGTGCTGTTGACCGGCGCGGTGATCGGCGCCATTGCCTTGTTCGGCTTCAGCCAGACGCTTCCGGCCGCCATCGTGCTCGGCTTGGGGCTGGCACTGTCTTCCACCGCCCTTGGCTTGCAGAGCCTGGCCGAGAGCAAGCAGCTCAATGCACCCCATGGCCGCCTGGCCTTTGCCATCCTGCTGTTCCAGGACATCGCTGCAATCCCGCTGATTGCCCTGGTGCCATTGCTGGCCGCCAGTGGCCCGGACACCAGCCATGGCGACAGCCTCGAACATGGCCTGAAAGTGTTTGCCAGCATCGCAATCGTCATCGTCGGCGGCCGCTACCTGTTGCGTCCGTTGTTCCGAACCGTGGCCCGCACCGGTCTGCCGGAGGTGTCCACCGCCACCGCGTTGCTGGTGGTGATCGGCACCGCCTGGCTGATGGAAGAGGCAGGAATCTCCATGGCGCTCGGCGCCTTCCTGGCCGGCCTGCTGCTGGCGGACTCCGAGTACCGCCATGAACTCGAGTCGCAGATAGAACCGTTCAAGGGCCTGCTGCTGGGCTTGTTCTTCATCAGTGTCGGCATGGGCGCCAACCTGCGCCTGCTGGTGGACATGCCGCTGGTGCTGCTGGGCCTGACCCTGTTGCTGATCGCGGTGAAGCTGGTACTGCTGATCGGCGTCGGCCGCCTGGCCGGTGGCCTCAACAGTGCAAGCGCGCTGCGCCTGGGCATGGTGCTGGCGGCCGGCGGCGAGTTCGCCTTTGTGGTGTTCAAGCTGGGCAAGGATCAGGGCCTGTTCGATACGCAAACCTACGACCTGCTGCTGATGACCATCACCCTGTCGATGGCCATCACCCCACTGCTGATGCTCGGCTGCGCCCGCGCCCTGAAGCGCCCGCAAGCAGTGCGTGAGGTGCCCGAGCAGTACAAGAGCATAGATGCCGGTAGCCCTCGGGTGGTGATTGTCGGCATGGGCCGCATGGGCCAGATCGTTTCGCGCATCCTGCGTGCGCAGAAGATCCCCTTCATCGCGCTGGAGACCTCGGTGGACGCCATCGAGATGACGCGCATGTTCGAACAGGCGCCGGTGTTCTACGGCGACCCGCTGCGCCCTGAAGTACTGCATGCGGCCAAGGTCGGCGAGGCCGAGTATTTCATCATCACCAGTGACGACCCCGAGGCGACCATTCGCACCGCCGAGCGGGTCAAGCGCCTGTACCCGCACCTCAAGGTCATCGCTCGGGCACGCAACCGTCAGCATGTGCACAAGCTGATGGATGTCGGCGCGGAGCCGATCCGCGAGACGTTCTATTCCAGCCTGGAAATGAGCCGTCGTGCGCTGGCTGGGCTGGGGCTATCGGATGAGCAGGCCGCCGACCGCATCGCACGCTTTACCGAGCATGACGAGCAGGTATTGGAAGCCCAGGGCCGGGTGCGTGATGATCGGGCCAAGGTCATGCAGACGGCCAAGGAAGCGCGGGTGGAACTGGCGCGACTGTTCGAGTCGGATGTGGATTGAGCTGCATGGGGTGGGCACCCATTGCCTGCCCGCTCAACCTGCTCTTTACTGACGTTCAGCCCCCTGCAGCGAGAACACCATGCTGGCGCTCATCCAGTCCTATCCCTTGCTGCTCGGCACTTGCCTGATCATTGGCGACTTGTTGCTCTGGCAGCTGATCCCCCAGCAGCATCGCCTCTGGCGCATTGCCTCACGGCTGGTGATATTCCTGCTATTCAGCGCCGTGCTGGTCGCTGCCGGGATGAGCCCGCTGCAGCCACCACCCTGGATTGACGAAGTGTCGCGCAACCTGATGGCAACGGTGCTCGCCATTGGCTGGTGGCTGTTCGGTGCGCGCACGGTGACGGTGGTGTTCGGCCTGTTGCTGGGAGCACGTGGCAGCCATGGCGGGCGCCTGTTGCAGGATGTGATTGGGGCGCTGATCTTCCTTGCCGCAGTGGTGGCCGCAGCAGCCTATGTGCTGCAGCTGCCGGTCAAGGGGTTGCTGGCCACGTCCGGGGTAATGGCCATCGTCATTGGCCTGGCCTTGCAAAGCACGTTGAGCGATGTGTTCTCCGGCATCGTGCTCAATACCACACGGCCCTATCAGATAGGCGACTTCATCTCCATCGACGGTACCGAAGGCAAGGTGGTGGATATCGACTGGCGCGCCACGCGAATGATCACCGGCACCGGTAGCCTGGCGGTAATACCCAATTCGGTGGCGGCCAAGGCGCGACTGCTTAACCACAGCCGCCCGGCTGATCGGCATGGGGTAGTGATCAGCGTGGTGGTACCGGCCAAGGTCCGGCCAAAGCGCGTGTTTGATGCGCTGGAGAAGGCCCTGCAAGGCACCAGTGCCTTGCTCGCCTCCCCTGCCCCCAAGGTAACGGTCAAAGCTTCTTCCCTGGAGTCGGTGGAATACGAGGCCAGTGCTTTCGTTGCCGACATGGCGCTCAAGACCGAGGTACGCAACCAATTGTTCGACCTTGCCCATCGCCACCTGGAGGCCAGCGGGGTGATGTGGAACGTCGACCTGACACTTGCGCCACGCAGCCGTCAGCGCGAGCTGATCGATGAGGTGCGGGTATTCCGCTCGCTCAGCGGTGAAGAGCGTGACACGCTGAGCCAGCGCATGACGGCAGTAGAGTACCTGGCCAACCAGGTGATCCTGGGCATCGGCGACAACTCGGACCACCTGCTAGTGATTGGCAGCGGTGTGATACAGGCTTCGGTGCGTAATGGGGACAAGCTGGTAGAAGCCGGACGCATGGGCCCGGGCGAGGTGCTCGGGATCGAGGGGCTGGTTGACGACGATGACTCCTTTGCCGAGTTCCGCACCCTGACCGGATGCCTGCTGTACCGAATCGAAAAGGAACAGGTACGCAGTTGCCTGGTGCAACGTAGCGAGGTGCAGTCGGCGTTGACCAAGCTGCAGCGGTTCCGTCGGCAGAGCAGGGAGTCACTGCTAATGCAGAAGCCTACGGAAGTGAAGAAAGGTGGGTTTCTGAGCTGGTTGCGCTAGCGCAACGCCTTGCATTGCAGGGTACGGCCCTGAAAAGACAAAGCCCCTGATCGCATCGCGATCAGGGGCTTTGGGTTTGAATCTTGACGATGACCTACTCTCACATGGGGAAACCCCACACTACCATCGGCGATGCATCGTTTCACTGCTGAGTTCGGGATGGGATCAGGTGGTTCCAATGCTCTATGGTCGTCAAGAAATTCTGTGTGCTGGCCCGTCTCTCGGACGTGCCTGCGAATCTCTGTAGTTCCTACTT
>NZ_JBOBDM010000079.1:0-18859 GCF_050586605.1 Pseudomonas sp. ES1
CACCTGGTACTGCGCCGCCGCATTGGCCAGGGTCCGGCCAATTTCCTCACGCAACGCCAGTGGCAACTCCACCACCAACCCTTCCCCCTGGCTCAGCAGCCACCAGCGCAACGGCCAGCCATCGATCACCGTGGCCCTTAGCCGATGGCCCTGCTCCAGCGCCGTCAGCTGCATATCCCCGGTCAGCGGTGCTTCGCGCAGTTGCCGCGCCAGCGGGTCGCTGACCCAGGCTTGCAGTTCCACGCCCTCATCCTGGGCCGGTTGCAACGTATCGCTGCGCAAATACCCCTGCAGATCGAAATTGCCGCGCAGCTCGCTGCCGGCATTGGCCGACCAGTGCCAGCCAAACGGGATGCTCTTGTCGTTGCGTTCCAGCGGGAAGATCAGCGACAGCTCGTTGAGGTCGCGCTCGACGGTGCGCTTGCTGACGTTGAAGCCCACGTCACGCAGGCGCCACACCAGTTCTGCGCTGGTGGTCCCGGGGGAGCGGCTGGGCAACTGGCGCAGAAGTGCCCATTGGCGGCTAAGGGTGGCGCGGGTGGTGGCGAACGGCAAAGGAAACGTCCTTGTCTAGGCTTGCCGCCATAGAATGGCGGCACGGGCAGGTCATGGCAATTGGCCACAGCCTGCTCAGATCAAGGAACAGACAATTGGTTGCCTGGCTCTGGATCGTTCGCGACAGGTTTTGTCGTGTCGTCGCGCAGAATCACGCCCCATCACAGCAAAGCCTGGAGCTGTGCGCCGTTCAATGAGGATGAACATGTCTGCTGCCAGCAATATCCATTCGCTGCTCGCGCGGCTGCTGCCCGAGCGCATCGCGCCGGTACCGGCATTGCCGGGCCAGCGCCAGCGGCTGTTCGTCGGGGTCGGCATGCCGAGCCAGGCGCTGCAGGGCGGTGAGCGCTTCGGCCTGATCGACCGGCTGGATGAAGCTACCGACCTGCAGGCGGTGTACGCCGACCTGTGCAGCCAGGCGTTGCTCGGCAACGTGGCGGCGCTCAACGACCTGGGCTGGATCTGGCTCAACGGCAAGTATTGGCGCGGCGATACCGTGCTGGCCGGGCACCTGTTGCGCATGGCGGCTTTGCAGGGCAATGCCGTTGCCTGGTTCAACCTGGGGCAGCAGCATTATTTCGGCAAGGGCGTGGAGGTGTCGTATGCCAACGCCGCCGAGTATTACCGCCATGCCTTCGAGCGCGGCATGCTGCATGCCGCGGCGGCGCTGGGCGACCTGTACGAAGAAGAGGTGTGCGACGGTGAGCCGCCATGGCAGGTGGACCCGCTCGAGGCTTACCACTGGTTCCTGCGCGGAGCACAACGTGGCGAGACGCGTTGCCGTTTCGAGGTGGGTTATCGCCTGCTGCATGGGCTGTACGTGGCAGCGGATACCAAGGCTGCCCTGTACTGGCTGGAGCTGGCAGCGGCCACCGGGGTGATGCAGGCCGCCGAGGAACTGGCGGTGCACTTCAGCAGCCGCGACACGGCGCGCTACCTGGGCTGGCGTGACCAGGCGATCCAGCTGGGCAGCACCCTGGCGCTGACCATGAAACTGGACGACCAGGTTCAGCGTTGAGGGCATGGGTGCAGCCCATCGCTGGCAAGCCAGCTCCCACAGGAATCGCGTCAAACTTGAGACATGCGCTGTACCTGTGGGAGCCGGCTTGCCGGCGAAAGGGCCGCAGCGCGGCCCAAAATCGCTCAACTGAGCATCCCGTCACCTCAGAACGCAAAGCACGAACAACCCAATGCCCCCCAGAACCCCTGGAAGTCGCTGACCGGCACCTTGGAGTGGCGCGCCTGTTCATGGCTGTGGGCATGCACCCCACATGGCCCTGAACACTGGTGCACGACGGCCGCCAGCGATGGCGTACCCACCCGCCAGTGCCCCGGCACCTTGGCCACAGGTGACCACTCGGGCAGCACCGGTACCTGTGGCGGGCCCAGCTTGTCGAACTCGGCAGCGCCGTACACCACCTTGCCATCGACCACCGTCAGCACCGACTCGATGCCCTTGATCGCCTCTTCATCGACGCTGAAGAAATCCAGCGACAACGCCGTCAGGTCCGCCAACTGGCCCACCTTGATCTGGCCTTTCTTGCCCTGCTCGCTGGAGAACCAGGCGCTGCCCTGGGTGAACAGCTGCAGCGCGGTGTCGCGGCTCAGGCCTTCGGGGTACAGCGCCATGCCGCCCACGGTCTTGGCGCTGACCAGCCAGTACAGCGAGGTCCACGGGTTGTAGCTGGACACGCGGGTGGCGTCGGTACCGGCACCCACTGGCACGCCCATGTCGAGCATGCGCTGGATCGGCGGGGTCTGCTCGGCCGCCTTGGCGCCATAGCGGTCGACGAAATACTCGCCCTGGAAGGCCATGCGGTCCTGGATCGCGATGCCGCCGCCCAGCGCTCGAACACGTTCGATGTTCTCTGGGGTGATGGTCTCGGCGTGATCGAAGAACCACGGCAGGCCATTGAACGGGATGTCGCGGTTGACCTTCTCGAACACATCGAGCATGCGCGTGATCGATTCGTTGTAGGTGGCGTGCAGGCGGAACGGCCAGCGTTGTTCCACCAGGTGGCGCACCACAGGCTCCAGTTCCTGCTCCATGGTCTGCGGCAGGTCCGGGCGCGGTTCGAGGAAGTCCTCGAAGTCGGCGGCGGAGAACACCAGCATCTCGCCGGCACCGTTGTGGCGCAGGAAGTCGGTGCCGCTGTGCAGCTTGACGCTGGCGGTCCACTTCTTGAAGTCGTCCAGCTCTTCCTTGGGCTTCTGGGTGAACAGGTTGTAGGCGATGCGCACGGTCAGTTGGTTGTTGTCGGCCAGCTCCTGGATCACCGAGTAATCGTCGGGGAAGTTCTGATAACCGCCGCCGGCATCGATGGCGCTGGTCAGGCCCAGGCGATTGAGCTCACGCATGAACTGGCGGGTCGAGTTGACCTGGTATTCCAGCGGCAGCTTCGGCCCCTTGGCCAGGGTGGCGTAGAGGATCATCGCGTTAGGGCGGGCGATGAGCATACCGGTCGGGTTGCCGAACTTGTCGCGCTGGATCTCGCCACCCGGCGGGTTGGGCGTGTCCTTGCTGTAGCCCACCGCCTTGAGCGCGGCGCGGTTGAGCAGGGCACGGTCATACAGGTGCAGCAGGAACACCGGGGTGTCGGGGGCGGCCTGGTTGATTTCTTCCAGGGTGGGCATGCGCTTTTCGGCGAACTGGAATTCGTTCCAGCCGCCGACCACTCGTACCCACTGCGGGGTCGGCGTGCGGGCCGCCTGGTCCTTGAGCATGCGCAGGGCGTCGGCCACCGATGGCACGCCTTCCCAGCGCAGTTCCAGGTTGTAGTTGAGGCCGCCGCGGATCAGGTGCAGGTGCGAGTCATTGAGCCCTGGGATCACCGTGCGCTGTTTGAGGTCGATGATCTGCGTGGAGGCGCCTTTGTGGGCCATGGCCTGGGCATCGTTGCCCACCGCGATGAACTTGCCGTCCTTGATGGCGACGGCGGTGGCAGTGGGGTTTTCACGGTCGACGGTGTGCAGTTTGCCGTTGAACAGGATGAGGTCGGCGGTCATGGAGCCTCCTTGGGTGGATGCAGTGGCGGAGCCGCTGAAGGGCAGGGCCGACCAGAGTGCGCCAGCGGCGCCGAGCACGGTGCTGGTGGCGAGGAACTGGCGGCGGCTCTTGTCGTTAGGGTCCTGGGACATGGTGTTCTCCATCGGGCTGCGGCAGGCGGGTGAAGGTTAGCCTTGATCAGGTTTTGTGCTGCCTGCTCCGGCCTCATCGCCGGCAAGCCGGCGCCCACAAGTCTGCGCAGCCCCTGTGGGAGCCGGCTTGCCGGCGATGGGCCGCAAAGCGGCCCCCGCTTTTCAGCGATTCAGGAAGGCCAGCAGGTCTTCATTGAGCTGCTGCGCATGGGTCACGGCAAAGCCATGGGGCGCGCCTGCGTACACCTTCAGCTCGGCACCGCGGATCAGCTCTGCAGCTTTCCTGCCAGTGCTCTCGAGCGGCACGATCTGATCGTCGTCACCGTGGATGACCAGGGTCGGCACGTCGATCTTGGCCATGTCTGGGCGGAAATCGGTTTCGGAGAAAGCGCTCACGCAGTCCAGGGTGCCTTTGATCGACGCCAGCAACGCAATGTTCAAGGTCTGGGTCTGCACGCCCTGGGACACCTGCTGGCCATGGTTGATGCCATAGAAGGGCGCGGCGAAGTCGGCGATGAACTGCGCCCGGTCTGCCCGCAGGCCGGCCTTGATGCCGTCGAATACCGCACTGTCGACGCCGTCCGGGTTGTCGTCGCGCTTGCCGAACACCGGCGTTACCGCACCCAGCAGCACCAGGCCGGCGATGCGCTCGCTGCCGTGCCTGGCGATATAACGGCTGACGTCGCCACCGCCCATGGAGAAGCCCACCAAGGTCACCTCGCGCAGGTCGAGGTGTTCGATCAGCTGGGCGATGTCATCAGCGAAGGTGTCGTAGTCGTAGCCAGTCCAAGGCTGGCTGGAGCGCCCGAAACCCCGGCGGTCGAACGCGATGGTGCGGTAGCCGCGGCTGGCCAGGTACTCCATCTGCGAATCCCACATGTCGGCGTCCAGTGGCCAGCCGTGGCTGAACAGGACGGGTTTGCCACTGCCCCAGTCCTTGTAGTGGATCGAGGTGCCATCGCGGGTAACGAGTGTGCTCATGTCGGTATCTCCTGAAATTCGAGTGAGGCAGTGAGAAAACTTTCAGCCACGCAGCCAGGCGGCGCAGCGGCGGGTCACCCAGGGCATGATGTAGAACACCACGGGCAGGATGACGAACAGGTTGCTGATCAGGTTGCCGCTGATTGGGCCGCCCAGCAGCGGGTAGCGGGCAAACAGCGGCGCCAGCAGTTGCGGGATCAGCAAGGTCATGGGGCAGATCACCAGGTAGGTCAGCACGGCCTGCTTCCAGCGCGGCGGTGGCGCGGCGCGGGTGCTGGGCGGGGTGAACCAGAACTCCGGATCGTCATGCACCTGGGTCTGGTCGCCCTCTTCAAGCAGTGGCAGCACTTCGCTGACCAGCGCCTGGCGCTCGGCCGAATTGACCCAGGCCTGCAGCAGGCCGGCGTCGGCAAACCGCACGATGGTGGTGAACTGCCGGCCACCGTCGTCCGGGCGGATCACGTTGACGTCCAGGTGGCCCGGCTGCTGGCGTGCGGTGCTCACCGCATGCTTGAGCCAAGCCTCGTAGGGCGCCAGCGCCTGGGCGCGAACCTTGTGCTGGATCACCAGCGTGACGACGTTGCGGTTGTGCGGCGTGTTCATCGGCGGGCCCTGGCGTGAGCTGCGTTGACTGGGTGACCTGGCGCCACTGGGGCGCCAGGCGACTGGCGGGTTACTTGCCGGCGGTCAGGGTGTTGTAGCTGGTCATCAGGTTGCGGTAGTCGGGGATGTGGTTGCTGAACAGCGCGGCCAGGCCTTCGACGTCGTTGCGCCAGTCGCGGTGCAGCTCACAGGCCACGCCGAACCAGGTCATCAGTTGCGCGCCGGCCTGGCTCATGCGGTCGTGCGCCGCGTCGCGGGTCATTTCGTTGAAGGTGCCGGAGGCGTCGGTCACCACGAACACTTCGAACTCTTCTTCCAGGGCCGCCAGCGCCGGGAAGGCCACGCATACCTCGGTTACCACGCCGGCGATGATCAGTTGCTTCTTGCCGGTGGCTTTCACTGCCTTGACGAAGTCTTCGTTGTCCCAGGCGTTGATCTGGCCAGGGCGGGCGATGTACGGCGCGTCGGGGAACAGCGCCTTGAGTTCCGGTACCAGCGGGCCGTTGGGGCCTTGCTCGAAGCTGGTGGTGAGGATGGTCGGCAGGTTGAAGTACTTGGCCAGGTCGGCCAGGGCCAGCACGTTGTTCTTGAAGCGGTCCGGCTCGATGTCGCGCACCAGCGACAGCAGGCCAGCCTGGTGATCCACCAGCAGTACGGCGGCGTCGTCTTTGTTCAGGCGGTTGTATTTGAAGTTAGCCATGGTCGTGCTCCTTAGGGTGTGTCGTTCACTGGGTGGGGTGTTTCGCGTTGATGAGCAAAGATTAGATTCATCACCTTTGGCGCGGTAGACTGCAAAAATTGCCTCTAGCGTTCTATTTGGTGAACGATCAATGGAAGACCTCAACTCCCTGTACTACTTCACCCAGGTGGTGGAGCACGGCGGCTTCGCCCCGGCCGGGCGGGCGCTGGACATGCCCAAGTCCAAGCTCAGCCGGCGCATCGCCGACCTCGAGGAGCGCCTGGGCGTGCGGCTGCTGCACCGCACCAGCCGGCACTGTTCGCTGACCGAGATCGGCCAGGCCTACTACAACCGTTGCCTGGCCATGCGCGTGGAGGCCGAGGGCGCCGCCGAAATCATCGAGCGCAACCGCAGCGAGCCGCGCGGGCTGGTGCGCATCAGTTGCCCGACCACCCTGCTCAATTCCTGGGTCGGGCCGATGCTCACCCGCTACATGCTCAAGTACCCGCAGGTGGAGCTGTTCATCGAGAGCACCAACCGCCGCGTCGACTTGCTGCACGAAGGCTTCGACCTGGCGCTGCGGGTGCGCTTCCCGCCGCTGGAGAACACCGACATGGTGATGAAGGTGCTGAGCAACAGCACCCAGTGCCTGGTCGGGCACCCCGCGTTCCTCGAACAGCTGCCGGCGGGCTTCGACCCGCAGCAACTGGGCACGCTGCCCAGCCTGCACTGGGGCGGCGCCCAGCGCGAATACCAGTGGGAGCTGTTCCAGGGCGAGGACCAGCAGCACAGCCTGGTCATCCCGCACACGCCGCGTATGGTCAGCGACGACCTCTTTGCCCTGCGCCATTTCGTGGTGGCCGGGGTGGGCATCGCCCACCTGCCACGGGTGGCGGTGCGTGAGGACCTGGCGGCGGGCAGGCTGGTGGAGCTGCTGGAGCAATGGCACCCGCGCTGCGGCATCGTCCATGCGATCTTCCCGTCACGGCGCGGGTTGCTGCCGTCGGTGCGCTCGCTGATCGACCACCTGGCCGAGGAATTCGCCACCAGCGACATGGCCTGACGGCGCGGGTCTGGCGCGAGGATGAACAACTTTTCATCTTCGCCTGCGGGCACGCCCGGTTGACGGCAGGGGGAGGGCAGGGCGTATATTGATAGTTAGCAAACTATGAATATCCTCGGTTCCTCTTATGTCACTTGACGCTCTGCACATGAAAATCAGCAGCGGCATGGTCGTGGCCGCCCGGCATTGGCGTCGCCTGTGTCAGGGCGCCTTGACCGGCTATGGCATCTCCGAAGCCTGCGCCGTGCCGTTGCTGATGATCGTGCGCCTGGGCGACGGCGTGCACCAGGTGGCGGTGGCCCAGGCCGCCGGCCTGGAAAGCCCGTCGCTGGTGCGCCTGCTCGACCAGCTGTGCAAGGCGGGCCTGGTGCTGCGCAGCGAGGACCCGCTGGACCGCCGCGCCAAGGCCCTGAGCCTGACCGCTACAGGCCGCGCCCTGGCCGAATCCATCGAAGGCGAACTGGTGCGCCTGCGCCGCGAGTTGCTGCAGGGCATCGATCAGGCCGACCTGGAAGCCACCCTGCGGGTGATCCGGGTGTTCGAAGACGCGGGCCTCACCCCATGAGCGGCTTCTTCAGCTCGGTGCCGCCGGCCCGCGACTGGTTCTACGGCGTGCGCACCTTCGCCGCGTCCATGATCGCCCTGTACATCGCCCTGCTGATGCAGTTGCCGCGCCCGTACTGGGCGATGGCCACGGTGTACATCGTCTCCAGCCCATTCCTCGGCCCCACCACCTCCAAGGCGCTGTACCGTGCACTCGGCACACTGCTGGGCGCGGGGGCGGCGATCTTTTTCGTGCCGCTGCTGGTGCAGTCGCCGTTGCTGCTGAGCATCGCCGTCGCGCTGTGGACCGGCACCCTGCTGTTCCTCTCGCTGAACCTGCGCACCGCCAACAACTACGTGCTGATGCTGGCCGGCTACACGATGCCGATGATCGCCCTGGCCGTGGTCGACAACCCGCTGGCGGTGTTCGACGTGGCCTCGTCCCGGGCCCAGGAAATCTGCCTGGGCATCGTCTGCGCGGCGGTGGTCGGCGCGGTGTTCTGGCCGCGCCGGCTGGCGCCGGTGGTGGTCGGCGCGACCGGCAGCTGGTTCAGCGAGGCGATCCGCTACAGCGATACCTACCTGGCTCGCGAAGCCAGCGCCGACAAGGTCGGCGGCATGCGCGGGGCGATGGTCGCCACCTTCAACTCGCTGGAGCTGATGATCGGCCAGCTCGGCCACGAAGGCGCAGGCCCGCACACCTTGAAGAACGCCCGCGAACTGCGCGGGCGGATGATCCACCTGCTGCCGGTGATCGACGCCCTCGACGACGCCCTGATCGCCCTCGAAGGCCGTGCCCCTGTGCAGTTCGCCCAGTTGCAGCCGGTGCTGGCGGCCGCCCGCGAATGGCTCAAGGGCACCGCCGACAGCGCCGCGGTGGCACGTTGGACCGCCCTGCACGAGCAGATCGACCGCCTGCAACCCGGCGCCGCCGCCCTCGACCAGCGCGCCGAGCTGTTGTTGTCCAATGCGCTCTACCGCCTGACCGAGTGGGCCGACCTGTGGCAGGACTGCTGCACCCTGCAGCACGCCCTGCGCACCGACGACGCCAAGCCCTGGCGGGCAGTGTATCGGCACTGGCGGCTGGGCCGGCTGACCCCCTTCTTCGACCGTGGGCTGATGTTCTACTCGGTGTTCTCCACCGTCACCGCCATCGTCGTCGCCTGCGGCCTGTGGATCGGCCTGGGCTGGAACGACGGCGCCAGCGCGGTAATCCTCGCCGCCGTGTCGTGCAGCTTCTTCGCCGCCATGGACGACCCGGCGCCGCAGATCTACCGGTTCTTCTTCTGGACCTTGATGTCGGTGATCTTCTCCAGCCTGTACCTGTTCCTGGTACTGCCCAACCTGCATGACTTCGCCATGCTGGTGCTGGCCTTTGCCGTGCCGTTCATCTGCGTCGGCACCCTCACCGTGCAGCCGCGTTTCTACCTGGGCACCTTGCTGACCATCGTCAACACCTCGACCTTCATCAGCATCCAGGGCGCTTACGACGCCGACTTCTTCACCTTCCTCAACGCCAACCTGGCGGGGCCGGTGGGGCTGCTGTTCGCCTTCCTCTGGACCATCGTGGTGCGCCCGTTCGGCGTGGAACTGGCGGCCAAGCGCATGACTCGCTTCGCCTGGCGCGACATCGTCGAGATGACCGCGCCGGCCACCCTCGCCGAACACCGCCAGGTCGGCGTGCAGATGCTCGACCGCCTGATGCAGCACCTGCCGCGGCTGTCGCAGACCGGCCAGGACAGCGGCGTGGCGCTGCGCGACCTGCGCGTGGGGCTGAACCTGCTCGACCTGTTGGCCTACCTGCCGCGTGCTGGCAGCCAGGCCCGCGAGCGCCTGCAGACGGTGATCGAAGACGTCGGCGGCCACTACGCCGCCTGCCTGCGCGCCGGCGAACGGCTGCATGCCCCGGCGGCGCTGCTGCGCAACATGGAGCGGGCGCGCCTGGCGCTGAACCTGGACGAACTGTACGAGCGCGGCGATGCCCGCACCCACCTGCTGCACGCCCTGAGTGGCCTGCGCCTGGCCCTGTTGCCGGGGGTGGAGGTGATGCTCGAACCCACTGAACAAACGCAACTGCCCCCCGGCCTCGATGGAGCGCCCCTGTGATAGGTGAACTGGATATCAGCGGGGTGTTCCTGCCCACGCTGCTGGTGATGATGTTTGCGACCTACCTGTTGTTCCTGGGGGTGCATGCGCTGCTGGTGCGCGTGCATTTCTACCGCCTGGTCTGGCACCGGGCGCTGTTCAACGTTGCCCTGTATGCCGTGCTGCTGGGCGCGGTCGACCACTTTTGCCGAAGCCTGATGCTGCCATGAAAAAACCTTTGCTGACCCTGGGCCGCGTGGTCCTGACCTTGCTGGTAGTGACCTTCGCCGCCGTGCTCGTGTGGCAGATGGTGGTGTACTACATGTTCGCCCCCTGGACCCGCGACGGGCACATCCGTGCCGACGTGATCCAGATCGCCCCGGATGTGTCCGGGCTGATCCAAAAGGTCGAGGTGCGCGACAACCAGACCATCAAGCGCGGCGACGTGCTGTTCACCATCGACCAGGACCGCTTCAGCCTGGCCCTGCGCCAGGCCAAGGCGACCCTGGCCGAGCGCCAGGAAACCCTGGCCCAGGCCTCCCGCGAGGCGCAGCGCAACCGCAAGCTGGGCAACCTGGTGGCGGCCGAGCAGCTGGAAGAGAGCCAGTCGCGCGAGGCCCGCGCCCGCTCGGCGGTCAATCAGGCCCAGGTGCAGGTGGACCTGGCCCAGCTCAACCTCGACCGTTCGGTGGTGCGCAGCCCGGTGGACGGTTACCTCAATGACCGCGCCCCGCGCGCCCACGAGTTCGTCAGCGCCGGCCGCCCGGTGCTGTCGGTGGTCGACAGCGCCTCGTACCACGTCGATGGCTATTTCGAAGAGACCAAGCTTGGTGGCATCAACGTTGGCGATGCCGTGGACATCCGCGTGATGGGCGACAACACGCGCCTGCGCGGCCGGGTCGAAAGCCTGTCCGCCGGCATCGAGGACCGCGACCGCAGCAGCGGCGCCAACCTGCTGCCCAACGTCAACCCGGCGTTCAGCTGGGTGCGCCTGGCCCAGCGGATTCCGGTGCGCATCACCTTCGACGAGGTGCCGGCGGACTTCCGCATGATTGCCGGGCGCACCGCCACGGTGTCGATCATCGAGGGCCAGCGCCCATGAAACAGCTGATCCTGGTGGGGCTTAGCCTGTCCCTCGGCGCCTGCATGATGGTCGGGCCCAACTACCAAGTGCCCAAGGACGCCGCCGTGCAGCGCAGCGATCTCAACGGCCCGTTGCGCCAGGATGCCGACAGCGTGGTGTCGGCACCGGTGCCCGAGGACTGGTGGCAGCTGTACCAGGATCAACGCCTCAACGAACTGGTGCGCCAGGCTCTGAGCGCCAACACCGAACTGCGCGTGGCCGCCGCCAACATCGCCAAGGCCCGTGCCCAGGTGGAAGTGGCCGAGTCCCAGGGCGGCTTCAATGGCGGCATCAAGGCCGGTGCCCAGCGCTTGCAGGAGTCCGGCGAAGCCTTCCTGCTGCCGGAGAAAGTGCCGGTGGCCAATATCGGCGAGGCGCTGCTGAGCGTCAGCTACCAGTTCGACCTGTGGGGCACCTTCAAGCGCGGCACCGAGGCCGCCAAGGCCAACGCCGATGCGGTGCAGGCTGCTGCCGACACCGCGCGCATCACCCTGGTGGCCGATGTGGTCAAGGCCTACACCCAGGTGTGTTCGGCCAACGAGGAGTACCACATTGCCCGTGAGTCGCTGGGCCTGCAGCAGCAGGGCGTGCAGCTGACACAGCGCTTGCGCGACGCTGGCCGTGGCGACGAGACCCAGGTCACCCGTTCGCAGACCCAGTTCAAGTCGCTGCGGGCAGAACTGCCGCGCTTCAAGGCCGAGCGCGAAACGGGCCTGTACACCCTGGCCGCGTTGCTGGCCAAGCCGGTCGAGCAGTTGCCGGCGGGTACTGCCGATTGCGCCGAGCTGCCGCACCTTGCGCAGCTGATCCCGGTGGGTGATGGCGCCGCCTTGCTCAAACGCCGCCCCGATGTGCGCCAGGCCGAGCGCCAGTTGGCGGCTGCGACCGCGAATATCGGCGTGGCCACTGGCGCGCTGTACCCGGATATCAGCATTGGTGCACAGGTGGGCACCATCGGCATTCTTGAAAACCTCGGTGAGCCGTCCACCAACCGTTGGGGCTTTGGCCCGCAGATCAGCTGGAACATCCCCACCAACGGCACCCGTGCGCGTATTCGCATGGCCGAGGCCTCGACCCAGGCGGCGCTGGCGCAGTTCGATGGGGTGGTGCTCAACGCCATTCGTGAGACACAGACGCGGCTGGCGCAGTACAGCGCGTTGCTCGACCGGCGCGATGCGCTGGCTGAGGCTGAGCGTTCGGCGAAAGAGTCGGCGGACCAGACGCATCTGCGTTACCAGGTGGGGCGTGAGTCGTTCCTGGCTGACCTGCAGGCGACGCGGACCTATACCGATGTACGCGCGCAGCTGGCGGCGGCGAATAGTCAGGTGGCGATGGGGCAGATTGGGGTGTTTCTGGCGTTGGGTGGGGGGTGGAAGGGTAGTGGCAAACCTTGAGGGAAAATCGCTGGCAAGCCAGCTCCCACAGAGATCACTGCAGCCCTTGTGGGAGCTGGCTTGCCAGCGATGGGGGCATCACTGAAACATCAGGTCCCACTCCTTTTTGCTCCAAGCGGATTCAACGCACTAGCCTGACCTGGCCAAAACAGGAGTAGGCACATGGACAGTCCCCATTCCAGCCAACTGAGGCGTGGCCGTTTCTCAGAGCCCGGCAGGCTCTATCTGCTGACCACCGAAACCTTGAACCGGGCACCGTACCTGGCCGACTTCCGCTCGGCTCGGTTGTTGATCGCGCAGTTGCGTGTCGCGGAGGCGGAGGGCATCGCCCGATCACTGGCCTGGGTGGTGATGCCGGATCATTTTCACTGGCTCGTGGAGCTTGGACGCGGGGACCTGAAAACGCTGATGCGGCGGATCAAATCGCGCAGTACCCGGATGATCAATGGCTATCAGGGGCGTGCGGGGCGCCTCTGGCAGCAGGGGTTTCATGATCGCGCGTTGCGGCGGGAAGAGGATGTGCAGGCTGTTGCGCGTTACATCGTCATGAATCCCAAGCGGGCAGGGTTGGTTGAGCGGGTTGGAGACTATCCCCATTGGGACGCCATCTGGCTCTGAGCAGTTGCTTGTGTTGTCAGTGCTGGCCCAATGGCTCATACCGCATCAGGGCCGCCAGGTGCCTGGCAGTTGATTGCATCAGGGCATGCAGGTGCCTGCCACAGCTCTTGTGGCGCCTATGAGATCGAGCGCCGCCCGCGCGGCGCATCGCTGGCAAGCCAGCTCCCACAGTTTGTTTCGGGCCAGTTACTCCTGTGAAAGTACCGGCGCCTGCCTTGGTGCATGTCTTGAGTCATGTGGGGCGGCGGTAATGCCCACACTGAAACCGCGTCGTACCAACAAGGCGGACAGTGATGACCTTGCAGGAGTAACTGGCCCGAAATAGATATGGGAGCTGGCTTGCCAGCGATCGAGGGCGTAGCCCTCGCCAGGGCCCATATCGTGTCAGGGCCGCCAGGTGCTTGCCACAGCTCTTGCAGCGCCTATGAGATCGAGCGCCGCCCGCGCGGCGCATCGCTGGCAAGCCAGCTCCCACAGTTTGTTTCGGGCCAATTATTCCTGTGAAAGTACCGGCGCCTGCCTTGGTGCATGTCTTGAGTCATGCGCAGCGGCGGCAACGCCCACACAGAAACTGCGTCGTACCAAAAAGGCGGACAGTGATGAACATGCAGGAGTAATTGGCCCGAAACAGATGTGGGAGCTGGCTTGCCAGCGATGCGCCGCGCGGGCGGCGCTCGATCTCATAAGCGCTGCAAGGATCTCGGCGAGCACCTAGTGGCCTTGACGCGCTCCCCAGTCAGTTCAAAATCCGCGCCGGCTCATCCGGCGGCAACTTGTCCCGCACCCGTGGCGGGCGTGGCTGGCCTGGCCCGACACCGCCCAACTGATCGGCCAACTGCTGCGCCACATCTTCCCCCAGCGCCTTCGACACTTCGCGCACCACCTTCGGGCGGTTCAGGCTCACGCGGCGGTCCTGGCTTTTCATCAGCTTGATGTCCTGCCCCTCACCCATGGCGGTGAACGCCGAGGTGATCTGCAAGGTGCGGGTATCGATCAGGCTGAAGTCGGCGGTCACGCTCAGCCCCAGCACCTTCGAATAACTGTCGGTGTGGTCCAGGGCGTTGACGTCCTCCTGGAAGTCGATGTCCGACAGGGTGCCGAACAGCACGTAGTCGGCGCCTGCGAACGCGCCGTTCTTGATCCGGCGGATCACGTCGTACACGTCCTCCTCGGCCTCGGCGGTGTAGGGCTTGCCCTGGATCAGCTCGAACATGCCGGTCTTGAGGATTTCGCCCTTGATGTCGCCGCCAAACTTGCGCAGCTCGGCCTGCTGGATGTAGCTCTTGCTGCTTTCGTACTCGCTGTAGCTCGACGACTGGCTGGCGTTGTACAGGCTCGACTGCCCGCTGTTGTGGGCGTTGACGCTGTGGATGTACTCCTGAACCTGCGCCTCGTAGGCCAGGTCGGTCACCGCCACCTTGGGGGCCGCCTGCGCGCCGAAGGCGCAGGCCAGGCCAATGACTGCCATCCATGCACGCATCGGTCAGCGCTCCGTGGTCTTGCGGATTTCTTTTTCATCCATCCACTCGGCCAGGCCGCTTTCCACGTCGACCAGCTGCAGGCTGAACTTGTAGAACACGTCCTTGTAGTCGCTGCTGCGTTTGACGATGGAGCTGATCGAGCCTTCCAGGCGGTACCTGGCGGCGATCATGTTGCCGGTCTTGGCCACCGTGTTCTTCTTGTACAGGCCGCTCTGGTTCTGCAGCTTGAGCTGGTCGACCTGGCTCTGCATGTCGGTGTTGTCGCTGGCGAAGCGGGCGGTGCCGGACTTCATCAGCTGGGTCTTGATGGTGGTGGTGATCTCGCGGGTATCGATGTACTCGCTGGTCTTGTTCTTCACGTCGTACACCTGCACCACCGGGCGGCCGCGCAGCACGCCGGACTGGGCCAGGGAACGGGTCATGCTCTCGGCGATCATCTGCAGGTCGGTGGAGCCGAACTCGTTGGTGATCAGCTCGACCGCCTTGCTGTCGCCGTAGCTGATGTTCTTGCCGCCGAGGACCGGCGACGGGGTGCTGCAGCCGCTGACCAGGGCGATGGCGACGGCGGCGAGGGAAAGGCGTGCAAACATGCAGGGTGCTCCTGAAAGGGGTTACCGGGTGTGGGCTTCGAAGCGGAAGTCGGTGGCCTTGGGGGTCGGCGCGATGGCGGGCAGGAACTTGGCCTGCTTGCCATACAGCGGCAGGGCCTTCCAGCCTTCTTCGTCGGCCACCGGGAAGCCGCTGTCGTCCAACCAGGCGAAGCGGTAGAACAGGGTCTGGTTGCTGCGGCTGGTGTTGTTCAGCGCCACGTTGACGGTGAGGAAGCCATTCTCGCGGGCGACCCGCATCTGATGGACTTCGATATCGTCCAGCTGGCCCATGGTCACGACCTTGCTGGCGGCGGTTTCGGTGTTGGAGCAACCGGCCAGCAAGGCGGCGGTGAGCAGGGCGAGGCAGGTTCTGCGCATGTTCGATCCTTGAGGTTACTTGAGGCTGACCACGGTGGGGGCCGTGGTGGTGGGCGCGACCTGGACGGCCGGGCCGCTGGCGAACACCTGGTTGCCGACCACGCGCAGGCTGACCACCTGGTAGGGGCGGTCGATCTTCACCTTGATCCCGGCCCCGCCCAGTACTGCCGGTAGGCTCAGTTGGTGCTCGCCGGGCTTCAGGCGCAGGCGAGCCACTTGGGTCTGGTCGGGCAGGGTGCGCCAGGTGCGGGTATCGGCATTCTCCAGCACCGTCGACGCGATGCCGAAGATCAGGCCGGCCAGCGGGTCTTTCTCGTTCAGTTTCTTCTGCGCCAAGGTGCGCGAGACGGCGCGCGCGCTGGTGCGCAGGATGATGCCGGGCATGTCATCGCGCAAGGCCCGGCGCGACATGGCGCTGGTGCTGTTGAGCAAGGTCAGGGCCAGGGGCCTGCCGTCGAGCTGCAGGGCATCCAGGTGCGCGGTGGAGCGGTCTTCGCGAATGATCGGGAACGACAGCGGGGTAATCACCAGGTTTTCATCAATCACCAGGGGCAGGGGGATGCTCATGGAATCGCGGGCTGGCGCCAGGCCGCTCTGCACCACGAACAGCACGTCGCTCTCGGCCGGGGTGGCGCTGTTGCCGTCCAGCTGCAGCAGGGCCTGCTCTAGCAGCGGTGTTTTCGGGCGTAGCTCGGCGGCCATGCGGTAACCCGGCGCGGCCAGCCCTTTTTCGCCCAGGGCCTCGTAGACGAAGCCGGCCAGATAGTGGCTGAAGGCGCTCTGGTAGCTGTTTTTGAGGTTGACCACCTCGGGGGCGTCGAGGGTGGCGACCGGATAGCCCTTGAGGTCGGCGACTTCGGTTTTAATACCGTCTTCCTGTGCCTGTTCTTCGCCCTTGAGGTACGCCTTGTCGCGCAGCTCGGCGATGATCGCTTCGCGCTCGTGGCTCTTGCGGATCGCTACGCGGGCACCGTCGAAGTCGTTCTGGGCCAGCAGGTTCAGGGCCATCTGCGTGGTCAGCATGACTTTTTCGTAGTCGTAGCCTTCGTAGCGGCGGATCTTGTCGTTGACCACGTAGCTGCCGAACTGGCTGAGGTACTTGTCGGTGTCCAGGCGCACAGCCTCTTCCCACTGCACTACCACGCTGTCGGCCGAGCGCCAGGCAGCCTGGCTGCCGGCCAGGTCGCCCTTCGAGCGCAGCAGTTCACCTTTCTCCAGGTAGTAGAGCAGGTCCTTCTGTTCGCGGGTGTTGTGGCTTTCCAGCAGGGCCAGCGCGGCGTCGACGTTGCCCGCGGCCAGTTGCTGGTTGGTTGCCTGCATTTCGCTGTCGTAGCTGCGAAACACCGAGCAGCCGCTGAGTTGCAGGAGGGTGAAGAGGGTGGCCAGGATCAGGACGCGGGTTGCCATCGAAGGTTTTCATTCCCTGGAGCATGTTGCAGCCGCTGTAGCGGGGCGGCGGGGCCCTCTGGCCGGGCCAGATCCTTTGGGTAAAGGCACATTGATCGCCAATGGCTATTACAAAGGGGCGGCATTATACGCAAAGTGACAGCGTTTTAATGGCCATGTGCCTTTACTGCCCTTGTGACAGGCCCGCCGTCGTAAAGATCCTGATGAGGACGGCGAGGATGCCGGGAGATTTTGTAGCAAGATTTTTCATGAAATCTGCCCCTGAAGCTTGAGGGACGCAGAGTGGAAGTGAACAATGTTCACTTTCGTATTTACATCGAGACTGGCCATGAATTCCCGTTCCCGCCTGCTTGCCGTGCTGCTCGCCCCGGTGCTGCTGCTGTGCAGCGCCCTGGCGCAGGCAGAGGCCCCCGCCGATGCGACCAAGGCCCTGCATCTGCTGGACTATATTGGCGCCGATTACCCACCGACGGTGCGTGACGGCAAGGTGGTGGACACCGGCGAATACCGCGAGCAGCAGGAGTTCAGCGGGGTACTGGCCGAGCTGGTCAAGGGCCTGCCGGACAACCCCGAACGCGCCGCACTTGAACAGGGCGTGCAGGGCCTGCGCCAGGCTATCGAGCAGCGCCAGGAGGGTGCGGGTGTCGCCCGCCAGGCCCGCCAGCTGGGTGCGCGCCTGGCGGTGGCCTACGAGGTCAGCCAGGCGCCGATCATCACCCCCGACCCGGCCCGCGGTGCGGCGCTGTACGCGCAGAACTGCTCGATCTGCCACGGTGATACCGGGCTGGGTGACGGCCCGGCCGGCCTGGGCCTGGAGCCACCACCGGCCAACCTGCGCAACGCTGCGCGGCTCGACCAGCTGAGCCTGTACGACCTGTACAACACCCTTGGCCTGGGGATCGAAGGCACCGAGATGCCGTCGTTCGCCGACCAGCTCGACGAGCGTCAGCGCTGGGATGTGGCGGCCTATATCGCCAGCTTCAGCGCTGACCCGCAGGTGGCCATGGGCGACAAGGCCTGGAACATTGCCGACCTGGCCCGCCAGACGCCCGCCGAAGTGGCTGAAAAAGAGGGCCCCGGTGCCGTGGCGGCCTTCCGTGCCCAGCGTGCCAAGCCGCCGCAGGCCAAGCGTGGCCCGGCGCAGTTGCTCGACTACACCGCCAGCACCCTGGACAAGAGCCTGGCGGCCTATCGCGCCGGCGACCATGACCAGGCCTACGACCTGTCGGTGGCGGCCTACCTGGAAGGCTTCGAGCTGGTCGAAAGCTCCCTCGACAACATCGACGCCCAGGTGCGCAAGGACACCGAGAAGTCGCTGATGGCCTACCGTCAGTCGCTGCAGGACGGCTTGCCGCTGGCCCAGGCCGAACAGCGCCTGGACGCCGCGAAGGCGAAGCTTGCGCAAGCCTCCAAACTGCTGGGCAGCGATGGCCTGAGCTGGTCGTTGAGCTACATCTCCGGCCTGCTGATCCTGCTGCGCGAGGGCCTGGAAGCGATCCTGGTGCTGGCGGCGATCCTGGCCTTCCTGCGTAACACCGGCCAGCAGTCGGCGGTGCGCAGCGTCAACATCGGCTGGGGCCTGGCGCTGGTCGCCGGCTTCGCCACCTGGGCCCTGGCGGCCTACGTGATCAACGTGGGCGGTGCCCAGCGCGAGCTGCTCGAAGGCTGCACGGCGCTGTTCGCCTCGGTGATGGTGCTGTGGCTGGGCGTGTGGATGCACGACCGCCGGCACGCCGCCGCCTGGCAGAACTACATCAAGAGCAGCCTGGTCAGCGGTGGCGGGCGCTTCGGTTTTGCCCTGCTGGCGTTCTTCTCGGTGTACCGCGAGCTGTTCGAAGTGATCCTGTTCTACGAAACCCTGTGGCTGCAGGCGGGACCTGCCGGGCACCAGGCGGTGCTGGCGGGCGGTGCCACGGCACTGGTGCTGCTGGTGGGCCTGGCCTGGGTGATCCTGCGCGGCTCGGCGAAATTGCCGCTGGCGCTGTTCTTCAGCATCAACGCGGCATTGCTGTGCGCGTTGTCGGTGATTTTTGCCGGGCATGGCGTCAAGGCGCTGCAGGAGGCCGGCGTGTTGGGTACACGGCCGGTGGCATTCTTCGAGTTCGACTGGCTGGGCATTCATGCCGATGCCTACTCGCTGGGTGCGCAGGCGCTGGCGTTGCTGGCGATCGTGTTCCTGTATGGGCGTAGCCGGTTGGCCGAGAAGCGCAGGGCGGCGGCA
>NZ_JBOBDM010000080.1:0-18408 GCF_050586605.1 Pseudomonas sp. ES1
TGCGTCGACATCAAAAAATGAATGCGCATACAACTTCCAAAACCAACAACCAACAACTAGCAACTAGCAACTAGCAACTAGCAACTAGCAACTCACTCACAAACTCAGATTCAAAGCCCGCCGCAACGCCTCCCCCCGACTATCATCCACCGCACTGACCAACGCAAAGTTGTAGTCCCCATGGGACCAATACCGCGCCTCCAGCCCCCCATCGGTACGCTGCCCACTGGGCATCCGCTCGAACCGCTCACCAGGCGAGCGCAAGAACAGACTGATCCGCTGCCCCTGGCCATCCTCGAACACCAGCAGCGCCGCCGGCCCCACCTCGTTGCTCAACAGCCGCGCCCCCACCGGCTGCAAGCCGTACCCACTCAGATCAGGCAACTGCCCCACCCGATTGAAGTGCCGCCCCAGCCAAGCCTGCAGCCGCCCCGGATCACTCGCCTGAATATCGAGCGTGGACGCCTCGGCAAACATCCGGTGCGCCTGCACCGCATCAGCCATGGGCAACCCCGCAACGACCAACGTCGCCTCCCGCGCCTGCCAGCCCCCCCAGCCCACCCAACCCCACCGCCAGCACCAGCACCGCCGCCGAGGCCAGCCGCCGCTGCCGACGCTGGCGCAGGCGACGGCGCAACGGGGCAAGATCCAGTTCAGGGTCAACGGGGCGCTCGGCAAACCCCGCCAGAGCCGCCCGCAGCCGCCGAGTATCGTTGCGCCAGGCTTCGATCCGCGCTGCCTCCTGCGGGTTGGCTGCCAGCCAGGCCGCCACTTCCGCCCGGCGCTCAGGCGTCAGGCGTTCGTCAATGTAGGCATGCAGCTCATGCTCGGTGGGGATCAGACGGGTCATTTGAGTCTCCGCAGGGACGTTGGCGCCGGGTTGCCCTCGGTCAGTTCACGCAAGGCGGCGCGGGCGCGCGACAGGCGCGACATCACCGTGCCGATGGGGATACCCAGGGTTTCGGCGGCCTCCTTGTAGCTCAAACCCTCGACGCTGACCAGCAACAGCAGCGCCCGTTGCTCGGCCGACAGCCGCGCGAACGCCTGCAGGTCGGCCTGGGCCAGCACGATGCTCTCGGTATCACCGCCCAGCGGCTCCTCGGCCTGGCTGCGGCCGAACCAGGCCAGCCAGCGCGCATGCAGGCGTTCGCGGCGTTTGCCGTCGAGAAACAGCCGGTAAAGGATGGTGAACAGCCAGGGCCGCAGGCTGTCCATCTCGCGCTGCTGGCCGCGCCGGCTGAGGGCGCGTTCAACCGTGGCCTGGACCAGGTCGTCGGCGCTGCTGGCTTCGCGGGTCAGCCACAGGGCGAAGCGGCGCAGGCGCTGCAGCAGCTCGCGCCATTGATGGTCGTCCAAGTCGTGCATGGTCGGGTTCCAGGCCCCAATGGGCAGTCAGTGTACGAGGCAGACGGCGCAAGCGAAAATCTATTCCCGGATCTGGAATAAAAGAGTGGGCCGTCCGTCGTACCGGCTCATTCACCGCCACCGGATCGCCCCATGAACACACCCTTGCACGGCCCCGCCAAAGCCCTGCGCTTGGCCGCCATTGGCGTCACCCTGGCTGCCCTCGGCGCGGGCTTCGCCTATGCCGCTGGCTGGATCGGCGCCGCCAGGCTCACGCCCCAGCGCATCATCGACACCTTTGAAGCCCAGGCGGGCCATCACCCCGGCTACCGGAAAAACCACGCCAAGGGCCTGTGCGTCAGCGGTTACTTCCAAAGCAGCGGCCAGGCCGCGCCGTTTTCCACGGCCCGGGTGTTCAGCCAGCAGAAGGTGCCGGTGATCGGCCGCTTCGCCATCGGCGGCGCCAACCCGTTCGCCCCGGACACCGCGGTGCCGGTGCGCAGCCTGGCCATCGAACTAAGCAGCGATGACGGCCAGGTCTGGCGTACCGGCATGAACAACCCGCCGGTGCTGGCGGTCAGCACGCCCGAAGCCTTCTATGACCAGGTGCTGGCCAGCACCCCGGTTCCGGCCACCGGCAAGCCCGACCCGGCCAGGCTCCAGGCATTCTTTGCCGCCCACCCGGAAAGCGCAGCGTTCCGCCAATGGGCGGCGGGCTACAAAGCCAGCGACAGCTTTGCCAGTACCGCTTACAACAGCATCAACGCCTTCCGCCTGATCGACGCCCGCGGCAACAAACACCCGGTGCGCTGGACGCTGGAGCCACAGACGCCGTTCGCCGCCCTGCCCGCCCAGGTCGATGACAAGCAGTTCCTCCAGCACGACCTCGCCCGGCGCCTGGCTCAAGGCCCGTTGCGCTGGACCCTGCGCCTGACCCTGGCCGAGCCCGACGACCCGGTGGACGACCCGGCCCGCCCCTGGCCCAGCGAGCGCAGCAGCATCGACGCCGGCACCCTGGTACTGGAGCAGGTGGACGGCCCCGAACAGGGTGCCTGCCGCGACCTCAACTTCGACCCATTGATCCTGCCCCACGGCATCGAACCGTCCGACGACCCGATCCTCGCCGCCCGCTCGGCGGCCTACTCGGTGTCGTTCAACCGCCGCAGCCATGAAGCCCTGAGCGAAGGAGCCCACCCATGACCCCCGCCGCTTTCCACCCCCTGGCCCGCCTGGTGCACTGGCTGATGGCGGTGCTGATCCTGGCCATGTTGTTCATCGGCGTGAGCATGGTCAGCGACCTGTCCACCCATCACCCAATGATGGTCGAACTGCACAAGGCCACCGGCCTGGCCCTGCTGTTGCTGGTGATACTGCGTATCTGCCTGCGCCTGAGCCTGCCGCACCCGCCGCTGCCGCGCGACCTGCCCGCCATTCAACGCCTGGCCGCCGGCGCCTCGCACCTGCTGCTGTACGCCCTGATGCTGGCCATGCCGCTGCTGGGCTGGGCGATGCTTTCGGCGGGCGGCTATCCGCGCCCGCTGCAGTTGCCAGCCATCGCTCCCCACGACCTGCAACTGTACGCGGTGCTGCGCCAGGCCCACGGTTGGGCCGGCTACCTGTTGTTCGTCACCGTGCTGGTGCACCTGGGCGCGGCGCTGATGCATGCCCTGGTGCGCCGCGACGGCGTGTTGCGTAGCATGTGGCCCGGCCCGTTGCGCCGGGGTGAATGAACACCGGCGGCCGCGCGGGGTCGACAGATGTAAATAATTATTACTAACATCGGCATTTATTCCGCCGAACTGCCCCGGACTGCCCATGAACCTCGCAAAGGACCCTGCCACCCTCACCCCGGCCAGCACCCTCGACCTGCGCCCGCTGCTGCTGGTCAACATGGCCTGCACCCTGTCGATGATGGCCTTCGTTGCCCTGATCGGCCCGATCGCCCGCCTGCTGGGCATGGCCACCTGGCAGGCCGGTGCGGCGGTCACCGTGGCCGGCGTGGTCTGGGTGCTGCTGGCCCGGCCCTGGGGCCGCGCCGCCGATCGCCTCGGCCGGCGCCGCGTGCTGTTGTTGGGCAGTGCCGGGTTCACCCTGGCCTACTGGCTGCTGTGCCTGTTCATCGACGGCGCCCTGCACTGGTTGCCTGGGGCCACCCTGGCGTTCATCGGCCTGATGCTGACCCGCGGCCTGATCGGCGCCTTCTACGCGGCGCTGCCAGTGGCCGGCAATGCCCTGATCGCCGACCATGTCGAACCGCAACGCAGGGCCCGGGCCATGGCCTCGCTGGGTGCCACCAACGCCGTCGGCCTGGTGCTCGGCCCGGCCTTGGCGGCACTGCTTTCACGCTACAGCCTGAGCCTGCCGTTCTACGTGCTGTCGGTACTGCCGGCCACGGCGTTCGTGGTGCTGCTGTTCAAGCTCAAGCCACAGCCGCTGCCCCAGCGCCATGCGCCAAGCCCGGTGCGGCTGTCCGATCCACGCCTGCGCCGGCCGCTGCTGGTGGCCTTCAGCGCCATGCTCAGCGTGACCGTGTCGCAGATCACCGTTGGTTTCTTCGCCCTCGACCGCCTGCAACTGGCCGCAGGCGAAGCCGCCCAGGCGGCCGGTGTGGCGCTGACCAGCGTGGGCGTGGCGCTGATGCTGGCGCAGGTGCTGCTGCGCCAGCTCGAATGGCCACCGCTGAAGATGATCCGCGTGGGCGCCAGCGTTTCCGCGCTGGGCTTTGCCGCCGCGTCTTTTGCCGCCAGTGCGCCCTGGCTGTGGGCGGCGTTCTTCATTGCCGCCTTCGGCATGGGTTTCGTGTTCCCGGCCTTCTCGGCCATGGCGGCCAATGCCATGCACGCCTCGGAACAGGGTGCTACCGCCGGTTCCGTCGGCGCCGCCCAGGGCATGGGCGCGGTGATCGGGCCCTTGGCCGGCACGCTGGTGTATGCCGTCGATCCGCGCTTGCCGTTCCTGGCCGTGGCCGCCTTGTTGTTGCTGGTCGGGCTATGGCCCACGCCAGCCGACAATCGCCACTGACACGCACAGCGCGCAAGCAGGCAGAGTGTGTTTTAATGCGTCGCCCATTATTTTTTACACCTCTGCAAACAAGGCGGCTATGGACACGGGGACACGACTCAAACTGGTGCGTGAACGCAACAACCTCTCGCAACGGGAACTGGCCCGTCGCAGCGGCCTGACCAACTCGACGATCTCGCAGATCGAACAGAACCGCGTCAGCCCCTCGGTCAGTTCCCTGAAAAAACTGCTCGAAGGCATCCCCATGTCCCTGGCGGAATTTTTCAGTTTCGACGAGCCGGTGCGCGAAGAACGCTTCGTGTTCCGCGGCGGCGAACAGCCCGACCTGGGCCGCAACGGCCTGCGCATGCTGCTGGTCGGCGCCAGCGTCGAAGGCCGGCAGATGCGCATGCTGCGCGAGCTGTATGCCCCCGGTGCCGACTCCGGCGAGCCGATCGTGCATGCCGAAGGCGAAGAGTGCGGCCTGGTCACCCGCGGCACCATGGAACTGTGGGTCGACGGCCAGGTGAGCATCCTCAACGCGGGCGACGGCTACTACATCCCCACCACCCTCGCCCACAGCTTCAAGAATATCGGCCCGGACGAGGCCGAGATCATCAGCGCCAACACCCCAGCGAACTTCTGATTGCGCGATGCCCCTGGTCAGCAGCCGTGAAGCCTACCAGTGCCTGCGCGACGCCGCCCTCGGCGTTGCGCCGTTGGAGATCATCGCCCGCGCCGAAGAGGTGGCCGTGCGCATCGATGGCTGGCGCTTGAGCCTGGCCCTGGACGACGAAGGCCTGGCCCATTGCAGCCAGTGCGCAAGCCCCGACGGGCGCCAGGGTGCGCTCGAGGATTGGCACCGCTACGGCACCAACCCCGTCGACCACCTGAGCCTGTGGGAACGCCAGCGCATCGAACAGCTGCTGGCCTAACGCGCCAGGGCCTGCTCGACGAAGTCCAGGCGGTCCTGGCCGAAGAACATCTGCTCACCGACAAAGCAGGTCGGCGCGCCGAACACACCGCGTGCCACGGCTTGCCCGGTGGCCTCCTTCAAGGCCTGCTTGACCTCGTCCTGCGCAGCCAGCACCTGAAACGCTTCAGGATCGAATCCGCCCTCCTGCAACGTCACCGCCAGCACGGCGGGGTCCGACAGGTTGCGCTGCTGCCCCCACCAGCCTTCGAACAACACCTTGAGCAACGCCTCGAAACGAGCCGGTGCCTGCAATTGCGTGCCCATGACCCCACGCATCAGGTTCAGGGTGTTGCCCGGAAACCCTGGCGGCAGGCCAAATGCCACGCCATAGCGGTCGGCATAACGCTTGAGGTCGATGAACATGTAGCGCCCCTTGGCCGGCACCATCGCCGGCGAAGCGTTGCCGGTGGCCTGGAACACCCCGCCCAGCAGCATCGGTCGGTACAGCAGCTGCGCATCGTGGCGCGCGCACAGTGCGGGGAGCTGGGTCCAGGCCAGGTAACTGGCTGGGCTGCCCAGGTCGAAATAGAACTCAACAGTCTTGCTCATACGGCAGTCCTTTCTTCAGGGTGGGGTTACCAGCGTTCGATCCACGGCCGCAGGTCCAGCTCGAAGGTCCAGGCATCACGCGGCTGGGCGTGCAGGAACCAGTAGCTGTCGGCGATATGCGCAGGGTCGAGGATGCCGTCCTGGTCCTTCAGCGCATAACGTTCGGGGAAGCTGTCGCGGATGAAGGCGGTGTCGATGGCGCCATCAACCACCACATGGGCGACATGGATGTTCCGTGGCCCCAGTTCCCGCGCCATGCTTTGGGCCAGGGCGCGCAGGCCATGCTTGGCCCCGGCGAAGGCCGCGAAGCCGGCGGCGCCGCGGGTGCCGGCAGTGGCACCGGTGAACAGGATGGTGCCCCGCTCACGCTGGACCATGCGCCGTGCCACCGCTTGCGCGGTAAGGAAGCCGGCGAAGCAGGCCATCTCCCAGATCTTGAAGTACTTGCGCGGTGTCTCATCGAGGATGCTGCAAGGCACATTGGCGCCGATATTGAAGACAAACGCCTCGATCGGGCCGATATCGCGCTCGATGGTCTCGATCAGTTCGGCCACTTCTTCTTCCTTGCGCGCATCCGAAGCAAAGCCATGGGCCTGCCCGCCTGCGGCACGGATCTCGTCCAGCAACGGCTGCAGCTTCTCGGCCTGGCGCCGGGTCACGCAGGCGGTGTAGCCCTCGCGGGCGAAGCGCTTGGCGATTTCGCCGCCGGTGGCATCCCCTGCACCGATCACCAGCACGACCTTTTGTTGTTCTGCCATGGACCTCTCCATTGATGAATGATCGTTTAGTAAACGAACGCTATGCTACGATCACGCCACCGTCAAGCCAGCGCAACGAGGTCCTGTGCATGCGCTATTCCACCGAACACAAGCAACAGACTCGCGAGAAACTGCTGGCCAGCAGCGGCGCGCTGGCCAAGCGCGGCGGCTTCGCCAGCACCGGCGTGGCCGGGTTGATGAAGGCCATCGGCCTGACCGGCGGCGCGTTCTACAACCATTTTCCGTCCAAGGACGACCTGTTTACCGAGGTGGTCCGCCGCGAGCTGTGCAACAGCCCGCTGGCGCGCCAGGCCAACCGCAGCCCCGACCGCGCCCGGCTCAAGCGCCTGCTCGAGCAGTACCTGACCCTCGCCCACCTGCATAACGCCGAAGGTGGCTGCCCACTGCCGCCACTGGGCGTGGAGATCGCCCGTGCCGAACGCCCGGTGCGCGAGGAGGCCGAGCACTGGCTGGTGGAACTGCACCGGGCCTGGAGCGACACCCTAAAAGACCCGCAATTGGCCTGGGCGCTGCTCAGCCAGTGCGTCGGCGCGCTGGTGGTCGGGCGCATGCTCGCCAGCGAACAGGTGCAGGAACAGGTGCTGGAGGCCAGCCGCACGCTGGTCGGCAAGGTGTTCGATGAAGATTGCTAGCGCCCTGCTCGGCCTGCTGCTTGCACTCCCCGCCGCCGCCCAGCAAAGCTGCCCCACAGGGCAATACCAGGTGTGCCTGGTGGTGTGCTTCTGCGCCCCGCTCGACCCCAACCAGGGTGGCCAGGTGCTGCAGGATGTCGAGCGCATGGCCACCGCCAGCCTGGTGTTCGCCCTGCGCCAGGCCCGCGATGACGCCACCAACCGAGGCACCCAGCCGATCCCGCTGCATATCCGTGCCCAGCTCGAAACCTGGTACGACTTCGCCGTGCTCGATACGGTGCGCTATCGGGTAGGCGATGAGCAGCAGGTCAGCGCTGCCAACGCCATGCTGCAGAACCCCGATGTGAACGCCGTGACCCTGATCGACACGGTGATCTTCCGCCGCGCAGCCGATGCCGAGGACAACGTGGCGCTGTGGGCCCACGAGCTCAAGCACGTGCAGCAGTACCAGGAGCTGGGGGTGGAGGAATTCGCCCGGCGCTATACCCGCAATTACGATGACCTGGAGGGGCCGGCCTACGCCATCGAGGCGCAAGTGGCCAAGGCGTTGCGCGAGCGCGGGGCGGGTGGTGCGCGTTAGCCTGTTCGTGCAGTCAAACCGCTGCCACATACATGTCTCACGCCATGCACCAAGGCGGGCAACCATGGCCTCACAGGCATAATTGGCCCGAAACAAACTGTGGGAGCGGGTTTACCCGCGAAGCGCCGCGCGGGCGGCGCTCGATCTTGAGAGCGCTGCAGATCTGTCGCCCTACACCTGGTGGCCCACATGCGATTTCAGGACAGGCCCTTGGGCACCACGCCGTGGCCCTGAGTAATCAGGATTCGGTAATGGCCGCCAGGTGCATGGCGGGAGACTGAGTGAAGGCCACCAGGTGCCTGCCGCTGTTTTTGCAGCGCCTATGAGATCGAGCGCCGCCCGCGCGGCGCTTCGCGGGTAAACCCGCTCCCACAGTTTGTTTCGGGCCAATTATTCCTATGTAAGTACCGGTGCCTGCCTTGGTGCATGCCTTGATTAGTCGGTGGCTAATCCGATGCGCGACTGCTGCGCAATGCCGACGCCGTGCAACCAAAGCGCCGCCGCACCCACTTACCCAGGTAACTCCCATCCCCCAGCCCCACCTCCTCGGCAATCTGCGCCAGGCTGTGGCTGCCGTTGACCAACCGCCAGCGCGCCTGCTGCAGCCGCAATTCCAGCCACCAGGCCTTGGCACTCATGCCGTGGCTGGCCTGGAACTGGCGGTCGAGCTGGCGCCGGCTGATGCCCAGCTGCGCCGCCAGTTGCTCGATCGAAAGCCCCGACGCCAGGTGATGGCGCATCAACGCAGTGGCCCGCTGCACCTGGCGCCCGTGCCCCGGCCCTGCCTCCAGCGAGCGCAGGGCGTGACGGCTGTCGCGACTCTCGTCCACCAGCATGTCGGCCAGGCCCTTGAGCGCTCGGGCCCGGCCACTGGCGCGGGCGATCAGTTCCACTGCCAGGTCAATGGCTGCAGTCCCTCCCGCGCAGGTGATACGGCTGCCGTCCATGCAATACAGCTGCTCGGTCAGTACCTGCACCCTGGGGAACGCAGCACGAAACTCGGCCTCGTGGCGCCAGTGCACCACCACCTTGTGCCCATCCAGCACACCGCAGGCGGCCAGCAGAAACACCCCATTGTCGACGCCCACCAGCTTCACCCCGGCCTTCACCGCCTGTTTCAACAGGGCCCGATAACGCGGGGCAAGCGCAACCGTGGCCCCCGCACTGCGCCCGCCAAACAGCACCAGGTAGTCGTAATCGCGCCAGACCACCTGTTCGACACTGGCTTCGACCTGCACCACTGCGCCACTGCTGGATACCACGGGTGCCGCGTCCAGCCCCAGCACGATCCAGCTGCAATAGCGCTGGCGGCTGTAGTCCTCGTCGTCGGCGGAGAAGCGCAGCTTGTCGAGGAAGGCGCCAAACGGCAGCAAGGCGAATTCCGGCACGGGCAGGATCAGCAGGCGCAGGTCAGGGGTCATGCAGAATGTCCAGATATTACCGTCAGATGTCCGAATCATACCCCTAAAAGCCACCCGTCCAGCCCTACACTGGCGCCCTGCAAACCTACAAGGCATACCCCATGGCACTCGACACCTGGCTCATCTACCTGCTCGCCAGCATCGGCCTGTCGCTGACCCCAGGCCCCAATAGCCTGCTGGCGCTGACCCACGGCGCCTTGTATGGCGCACGGCGCACGCTGTTCACCATCGTCGGCGGGGTGTTCGGCTTCAGTGCCCTGATTGCCCTGGCCATGTTCGGCCTGAGCGCACTGCTGCAGGCCTCGGCCCAGGTGCTGACGGTGCTCAAATGGGTCGGCGGCGCCTACCTGGTGTGGCTGGGCATCCAACTGTGGCGCACCCCGGCGCTGCACCTGGAACTCAACGCGGGCAGCGCCCGCTTGGGCAATGCCGGGTTGTTCCGTCAGGGCTTCCTGTCGGCGATGGCCAACCCCAAGGTGCTGCTGTTCTATGGCGCCTTCCTGCCACAGTTCATCGACCCGCAACGCGGCCTGGCGCTGCAGTTCGTGGTGATGGCGGCGACCTTCGCCAGTGTGGAGTTCGTGGTCGAATACCTGCTGGCGCGGCTGGCTTATCGCATTCGGCCGTGGCTGAGCAAGGGCGGCAAGGGCTTCAACAGGTGCTGCGGCGGGCTGTTCGCGCTGATCGGTGTGGCGCTGCCGTTGGGGCGTTGAAGCAAGCAGCAACTGCGCGTTGAGAGCCGCCTCTCAACGCGCAGTTGCCCGTCAGGGATTACGCCGTTTCACTAGGCGCTCTGGGTTTCTACCTGCTCGGTTTGCGCGGCATGGCGGCTGAAATCGCGCAGGTAGGTAATGAACTCCTGCAACAGGCGATCCCACAACTGCAGGTGGTTGAGCAAGTGCCTGGCAGTGACCCCGTCACTGACCAGCACATCAAGCTCCATCACCAGGAACTCGCCCTGCCGGTACAGGCGGGCAAAACGCCGTGAAGTGCTCCAGTGCTCCACAACGCCCTCGGGCAGTTCACCCTGGATGCGCAAAGCACAGCTGAAGGTGAAGTCGAGGAACTGCCCTTCGATCGCCCCTGGGTTGCCCAGGCGCACGGCAAAGCCGATCCCCTGGCTGGCGCTGAGCAGTTGCACCAGCCCGTTCTGCTCGCTGCGGTTGACGCGCAGGCCGGCGTCCTGCAGCAGGCTGGTGAGGGTTTCGACGTTCACGCTTTCGATCAGGGCTTGTTCAGTCATGGTCTTGCTCCTTGTGGTGTCGATAAATCATTGCCAAGCGCGTACTTGCGCCGCATCGAACTGTGTCTGGTATAGCTGAACGCCTGGGATTTGCGTGATTTCTTCGAATTGCGCCCTCATCAGCCGCTACGCTTGCTGCTTGATCCCAAACGTGCCGGACAACAACAAGAATCCGCCGAGTGAGCCGCATGAACATCCTCTACGACGAGCACATCGATGGCCCGCTGCCGGCCGTGGACAAAGCCGCGCTGCTACAGGCCCTGCGCGATGCCCTGCCCGACCTTGAGGTCCTGCACCGCAGTGAAGACCTCAAACCCTACGAATGCGACGGCCTGTCGGCCTACCGCACGCTGCCGCTGCTGGTGGTGCTGCCCGAGCGCCTGGAGCAAGTGCAAGCCCTGCTGCAACTGTGCCACCAGCGTGGCGTGCCGGTAGTGGCGCGCGGCGCCGGCACCGGGCTGTCCGGCGGTGCGCTGCCGTTGAGCCAGGGCATCCTGCTGGTGATGGCGCGCTTCAACCGCATCCTTGAAGTCAATCCGCAAGGGCGCTTCGCCCGGGTCCAGCCCGGGGTGCGCAACCTGGCGATCTCGCAGGCGGCGGCGCCCTTCGGGCTGTACTACGCGCCCGACCCGTCCTCGCAGATTGCCTGCACCATCGGCGGCAACGTCGCCGAAAACGCCGGTGGCGTGCACTGCCTCAAGTACGGCCTGACCGTGCACAACCTGCTCAAGGTGGACATTCTTACGGTCGAGGGTGAGCGCCTGGTACTGGGCAGTGATGCCCTGGACAGCCCGGGTTTCGACCTGCTGGCGCTGTTCACCGGCTCGGAGGGCATGCTCGGCATCGTCACCGAGGTGACCGTCAAGCTGCTGCCCAGGCCCCAGGTGGCGCGGGTGCTGCTGGCCAGTTTCGATCATGTCGAGGACGCCGGCCGCGCGGTGGCCGACATCATCGCCGCCGGCATCATCCCCGGCGGCCTCGAGATGATGGACAACCTGGCAATCCGCGCCGCCGAGGACTTCATCCACGCCGGCTACCCGGTGGACGCGGCAGCCATCCTGCTGTGCGAACTCGACGGCGTAGAGGCCGACGTGCAGGACGATTGCGCGCGGGTCGATGCGTTGCTGCGCAAGGCCGGCGCCCGCGACGTGCGCCTGGCCTGCGACGAAGCTGAACGGGTGCGCTTCTGGGCCGGGCGCAAGAACGCCTTCCCGGCGGTGGGGCGCATTTCGCCGGACTACTACTGCATGGACGGCACCATCCCCCGCCGCGAGCTGCCCCGGGTGCTCAAGGGCATCAGCGAGTTGTCGGCGCAGTACGGCCTGCGGGTGGCCAACGTGTTCCACGCCGGCGACGGCAACATGCACCCGCTGATTCTGTTCGACGCCAACCTGCCCGGCGAGCTGGAGCGGGCCGAGGCCATCGGCGGCAAGATCCTCGAACTGTGCGTGGCGGTGGGCGGCAGCATCACCGGCGAGCACGGGGTGGGCCGCGAGAAGATCAACCAGATGTGTGCCCAGTTCAACAGCGACGAAATCACCTTGTTCCATGGGGTGAAAGCCGCCTTCGACCCGCAAGGCCTGCTCAACCCCGGCAAGAACATCCCCACCCTGCAGCGCTGCGCCGAATTCGGCGCGCTGCACGTGCACCACGGCCAACTGCCCTTCCCTGACCTGGAGCGTTTCTGATGGGCCGCGACATCAGCCAGGACCTGCTGGAACAGGTCAACCAGGCGCTGAACCTGGGCACACCGCTGCGTATCCAGGGCGGCAACAGCAAGGCCATGCTCGGGCGCCCGGTGGCCGGGGAAATCGTCGACACCCGGGGCCACCACGGCATCGTCAGCTACGACCCGACCGAGCTGGTGCTCAGCGCCCGCGCCGGCACGCCGCTCTGCGAAATCGAAGCCGCACTGGATCAGGCCGGGCAGATGCTGCCCTGCGAGCCGCCGCACCTGGGCCCTGAGGCCACGCTCGGCGGCATGGTCGCGGCGGGGCTGTCCGGGCCACGGCGGCCCTGGGCCGGGGCGGTGCGCGATTACGTGCTTGGCACGCGGCTGATCACCGGCCACGGCAAGCTGCTGCGCTTTGGCGGCGAGGTGATGAAGAACGTCGCCGGCTACGATGTGTCGCGCTTGCTGGCCGGCAGCTTCGGCTGCCTGGGGCTGCTCACCGAAGTGTCGCTGAAAGTACTGCCGCGGCCGCGTCAATGCCTGAGCCTGTGTTTGCCGATGGACAGCCGCCAGGCCTTGGCCGCACTGGCCGAGTGGGGCCAGCAGCCGCTGCCGATCAGTGCGGCCTGCCATGACGGTGAAGCGCTGTACCTGCGCCTGGAGGGTGGCGAAGGCTCGGTGCGTTCGGCCCGCGAGCGGCTGGGTGGCGACGCGGTGGACAACCGGTTGTGGAGCGACCTGCGCGAACAGCGCCTGCCTTTCTTCGACGACCCGGCGCCGCTGTGGCGCCTGTCGGTGCCCAGTACCTGCGCCCTGCTCGACCTGCCGGGGCGGCAATTGATCGACTGGGGCGGCGCGCAGCGCTGGCTCACGTCCAGTGCGCCGGCGCAGGTGATCCGTGAGCAGGTGGCCAAGGTCGGCGGCCATGCCACCGCCTATGCCCCCGGCGATGACAGCACGGCGCCGCTGCCGGCGGCGCTGATGCGCTACCACCAGGCACTGAAACGGCAACTCGACCCCCAGGGCATCTTCAACCCTGGCCGCCTGTACCCGGACCTGTGAGGCCACGCCATGCAAACCCACCTGAGCGATGCCGCCAAGCAGTTGCCCCGCGCTGAAGAGGCCGAAAGCATCCTGCGCTCCTGCGTGCACTGCGGCTTCTGCACGGCCACCTGCCCCACCTATCAATTGCTCGGCGACGAGCTGGACGGGCCGCGCGGGCGCATCTACCTGATCAAGCAGGTGCTCGAAGGCGAGCCGGTGACCGCCAGCACCCAACTGCACCTGGACCGCTGCCTGAGCTGCCGCAATTGCGAGAGCACCTGCCCTTCCGGGGTCAAGTATCACGACCTGCTCGACATTGGCCGCGCCGTGGTCGAACAACAGGTGCCGCGCCCGCTGGGGCAGCGCCTGTTGCGCGAGGGCTTGCGCGCCGTGGTGCCGCACCCGGCCGCGTTCAAGGCCCTGGCCAAGGTCGGGCAAACCCTCAGGCCGCTGCTGCCGAATGGCCTCAAGGCCAAGTTGCCTGCCCAGGTGCACCACGCCGGCCAGCGCCCGGCGCCCCGCCACCCACGCCGCGTGCTGCTGCTCGAAGGCTGCGTGCAGCAAGCACTGTCGCCCAATACCAACGCCGCCGCCGCACGCCTGCTGGACCGTCTGGGCATCAGCGTCGAGCCGGCCCGTGAGGCTGGCTGCTGCGGCGCCGTGGACTATCACCTGGATGCCCAGGCACAAGGCCTGCAGCGCGCCCGGCACAACATCGACGCCTGGTGGCCGGCCATCGAAGCCGGCGCCGAAGCCATCGTGCAAACCGCCAGCGGCTGCGGTGCCTTCGTGCGCGACTATGGCCACCTGCTCAAGGACGATGCGCGCTATGCCGCAAAAGCGGCCCGGGTCAGCGCCCTGGCCCGCGACCTGGTGCAACTGCTGCAGGCCGAGCCGCTGGAGCAGTTGGGCCTGTGTACCGAACAGCGCCTGGCCTTCCATTGCCCCTGTACCTTGCAGCACGCCCTCAAACTCGGCGGTGCCGTGGAAGGCCTGCTGACCCGGCTGGGTTTCCACCTCACCAGCGTGCCCGACGGCCACCTGTGCTGCGGCTCGGCGGGCACCTACTCGCTGACCCAGCCGGCGCTGTCGCGCCAGTTGCGCGACAACCGCCTGGCGGCCCTGGAAAGTGGAAAACCTGCGATCATCGCCACCGCCAATATCGGCTGCCAGCTCCACCTCGACGGCGCCGGCCGCACACCGGTACGGCACTGGATCGAAATTGTCGAAGACGCCCTGGAGGCACCCCATGCATAGCAAACCCGTACTCGACCAGGCGGACGTCGCCCGGCTGCTCGCCGCCGCCCGCCAGCACGCTCAGGCCCAGCAGTGGCCGGTGACCATCGCCGTGGTCGACGACGGCGGCCACCCGCTGGCCCTGGAGCGCCTGGACGGCTGCGCCCCGGCCAGCGCCTACATCGCCATGGAGAAAGCCCGCACCGCAGCATTGGGCCGCCGGGAATCGCGCGACTACGAACAGATGGTCAACGACGGGCGCACCGCCTTCGTCACCGCGCCGCTGCTGACCAGCCTGGAAGGCGGCGTGCCACTGCGGGTGGAGGGCCAGGTGGTCGGCGCGATCGGCGTGTCGGGGGTCAAGTCCGGGCAGGATGCCGAAGTGGCCAAGGCTGGGGCACAGGCGCTGTGATGCCCCTGCCCCGGCCCCGGCCCTGGCGGCTCAATGCCCCGCCGACGCCGGCCCGGCCTTGGCGGTGAAGGGTGGCTTGGCCAGCCACACCAGCAGGATCAAGCCGGCGAACACCCAGGTCAGCAAGGTGAAGTAGTCCACCGTCGACATCATGTAGGCCTGGCCGTTGAGCATCTGCTCCAGCTGCGCATAGCTCTGCGGGTTGGCCCCGCCCAACTGCTCGAGGGTGTGGCGGGTGGCCGGGTCGAAGGTACTGAGGTGCTCGCTCAGGTAGGCGTGGTGCTGGTCGGCGCGGCGGATCCAGATCCAGGTCGTCAGCGACGCGGCAAAACTGCCGCCCAAGGTACGCAGGAAAGTGGCCAGGCCTGAGCCATCGGCGATCTGATGCGGCGGCAGGTCCGACAACAGGATGCTCAGGGTCGGCATGAAGAACAGTGCCACGCCGATGCCCATGAACAACTGCACCAGAGCGATATGGGTGAAGTCCACTTCGTTGGTAAAGCCGGCGCGCATGTAGCAACTGGTGCCGATGGCCAGGAAGGCGATGCCGGCCAGCAGGCGCAGGTCGAAGCGGTGCGCGTACTTACCCACGAACGGCGACATGAGCACCGGCAGCAAGCCGATCGGCGCCACCGCCAGGCCGGCCCAGGTGGCGGTGTAGCCCATCTGCGTCTGCAGCCACTGCGGCAGGATCAGGTTGATGCCGAAAAAGGCCGAGTAGCCGCCCACCAGCACGATGGTGCCGATGCGAAAGTTACGGTGCACGAACAGCCGCAGGTTGACCACCGGGTGACGGTCGGTGAGCTCCCAGATGATGAAGATCGCCAGGAACACCACCGATATCAGCGTGCCGATGACGATGAACGAGGACTCGAACCAGTCCAGGTCATTGCCCTTGTCCAGCACCACCTGCAACGCACCGACCCCGACGATCAGGGTCAGCAGGCCGATGTAGTCCATCGGCTGGCGGCTGGTGACCACCGGCCGCGCGCGCATCTGCTGGCGCACCACCGCGGCGGCGAACAGGCCGATCGGGATGTTGATGAAGAAGATCCAGGGCCAGCTGTAGCTGTCGGTGATCCAGCCGCCGAGTATCGGCCCGGCTATCGGCGCCACCACCGTGACCATCGCCAGCAGAGCCAGGGCCATGCCGCGCTTGGCCGGCGGGTACACGGCTATCAGCAAGGTCTGGGTCATCGGGTACAAGGGCCCGGCGACCACGCCCTGCAACACGCGAAACCCGACCAGCTCGGGCATCGACTGGGCGACGCCGCAGAGGAACGATGCCAGCACGAACAGCAAGGTAGCCCAGATGAACAGCTTCACTTCACCGAAGCGCCGGCTGAGCCAGCCGGTGAGCGGCAAGGCGATGGCGTTGCTCACCGCGAACGAGGTGATCACCCAGGTGCCCTGCTCGTAACTCACGCCGAGGTTGCCGGAGATGGTCGGCAGCGCCACGTTGGCAATGGTGGTGTCGAGCACCTGCATGAAGGTCGCCAGCGACAGGCCGATGGTGGTCAGCAGCAGGCTCGGCGGGGTGAACTGCGCGGGGGCTGCCTGGCTCATCGCTGCGCTGTCTTGCCGCTGGCGCTGTTGTCGTGGATCAACCGGGCGATCAGGTTGTCGGCCTCGACCAACTGGCGGTCATACACCTGGGTGCTGTAGCTGGCCTGCTGCGGTGGCTGCTGGGCCAGGGCCGGGCCGCTCTGGTCGTGCAGGTCGACTTCCACGACAGTGGACAAGCCGATGCGCAGCGGGTGGTCCTTCAACTGCTCGGGGTTCAGGTGGATACGTACCGGTACCCGCTGGACGATCTTGATCCAGTTGCCGGTGGCGTTCTGCGCTGGCAGCAGGGCGAAGGCGCTGCCGGTACCGGCGCCCAGGCTGTCGACGCTGCCGCTGTACTTCACGTCGCTGCCGTACAGGTCGGCAGTGATCTGCACCGGCTGACCGATGCGCATGTCGCGCAGTTGGGTTTCCTTGAAGTTGGCGTCGATCCACACCTCGTCCAGCGGGATCACCGCCATGGTCGCGGTGCCCGGCTGCAGGCGCTGGCCCAGTTGCACGGTGCGCTTGGCAACATGGCCGGTGACCGGCGCCACCAGGGTGGTGCGGGCGTGGTCGAGGTAGGCCTGGCGCAGGTCGGCGGCGGCGGCCATGACTTCGGGGTGCGACGAGACCACGGTGTCGTCGACCAGCGCCGTGCTGGTGTTGAGCTGCTGACGCGCGCTGTTGACGGCAGCCTGGGCCACGGTCAGGTCGTCACGGGCATGGGCGATCTCTTCCTGGGCGATGGCGCCGCTGTCGGCCAGTACCTTGCGGCGGTTGTAGTTTTGCTGAGCCTTCTGCAACTCGGCCTGACGGGTTTCCACTTGCGCCTTGAGCGCGTCGACGTTGCTGTACAGGCCGCGCACCTGGCGCACGCTGCGCGCCAGTTTGGCCTCGGCGGACTGCAGGGCCACTTCGCTGTCGGCCGGGTCGAACTGCAGCAGTACTTGCCCTGCGTGCACCAGGTCGCCGTCATCGGCGCCGATGCTGGTGACGGTGCCGGTAACCAGGGGTGTGATTTCAACGACGTTGCCGCTTACATAGGCGTCGTCGGTGCTTTCCTGCCAGCGCCCGACCAGGCTGTACCAGGCCCAGGTGGCGGCCCCGGCGAGGATCAGCAGCAGTAGCAGGCCGAGCAGCCAGGCCTTGCGTTTACGCGTGTTGTCGGGCGCGGCAGCTGGGGTGGAGGTGTCAGCGGGATTGGCCATGACAATACCTTGGAGAATGCGTGACAGGGATCAACGATCGCCGAAGCGGCGGATCGTCAGGGGGTCGCCGGCGCTGAGCAGGACCTTGGCGAGCAGGTTTTCGAGGGTTTTCAGCTCCTCGGGCTGCAGCACGCCGACCAGTTCGTTCATCGCCGCCGCGCCGACCTGGGGCAGGCGGTCGGCCAGGCTTTGGCCGTCGGCGCTGAGTGCCAGGCGCACCTGGCGGCGGTCTTCGGGGCAGCGGTTGCGCAGGATCAGGCCTTTTTGCTCGAGGCGGTCGAGCATGCGGGTCATCGAGCCGCTGTCCAGGCCCAGGTAGCGGCACAGCTCGGCCGGGGTGTCGACCTGGTACTGGGTGACGATGATCAGCACCTTGAACTGTGCGGCGGTGACGCCGTGGGCTTCGAGGTGCCAGTCGAGGATGCGGTCTTTGAGGATCGCGGCGCGACCGAGCAGCATGCCGATGGCGCAGGTCTGGAAGTTTTCCGGGGTGAAATGGGACATCGGGGGGTGCTCGGGTAATTGTGTGTAAATATTACTGCCTAGGCAGGGAATGTCAAAGCATTGATTAGGGTGCTAAGTACAATTTCATTTTGGGGTTCGGGTTCGGGTTCGGGTTCGGGTTCGGGTTCGGGTTCGGGTTCGGGTTCGGGGCTTAGGGTGTTGGTTTTTGTAGATGTATGCGCATTCAGCGGCGATGGCGACTTTTAGTCACCTTTCCGCCCTTACGGCGGCCTACTTTGGTCTTGGCCAAAGTAGGCAAA
>NZ_JBOBDM010000081.1:0-18397 GCF_050586605.1 Pseudomonas sp. ES1
AAACCCTGCAGCCAATGTCGTAAACGCGCCATTGCAAGGCGCGCGCAGGCATCTGTGCCCCCCGGCCCGGTCATACCATCGCTGCAAAGGGTGACAAGTCCCTCTACAGACAAGAAACGATCGCTGCCGGGAGATACATGATGTTCAGCAAGCAAGACCAGATCCAGGGTTACGACGACGCACTGCTGGCGGCGATGAATGCCGAGGAACAGCGCCAGGAAGATCACATCGAGCTGATCGCCTCGGAGAACTACACCAGCAAGCGCGTGATGCAGGCCCAAGGCAGCGGCCTCACCAACAAATACGCCGAAGGCTACCCGGGCAAGCGCTACTACGGCGGCTGCGAGCACGTCGACAAGGTCGAGGCGCTGGCCATCGAGCGCGCCAAGCAGCTGTTCGGCGCCGACTACGCCAACGTGCAGCCGCACTCCGGCTCGTCGGCCAACGGCGCCGTGTACCTGGCCCTGCTGCAGGCCGGCGACACCATCCTGGGCATGAGCCTGGCCCACGGCGGCCACCTGACCCACGGCGCCAAGGTGTCGTCCTCCGGCAAGCTGTACAACGCCGTGCAGTACGGCATCGACACCACTACCGGCCTGATCGACTACGACGAAGTCGAGCGCCTGGCCGTCGAGCACAAGCCGAAGATGATCGTCGCCGGCTTCTCGGCCTACTCCAAGACCCTCGACTTCCCACGCTTCCGCCAGATCGCCGACAAGGTCGGTGCCCTGCTGTTCGTCGACATGGCCCACGTCGCCGGCCTGGTCGCCGCTGGCCTGTACCCGAACCCGATCCCCTTCGCCGACGTGGTCACCACCACCACCCACAAGACCCTGCGCGGCCCACGTGGCGGCCTGATCCTGGCCAAGAGCAACGAAGAGATCGAGAAGAAGCTCAACGCCGCGGTCTTCCCCGGCGCTCAGGGCGGCCCGTTGATGCACGTGATCGCGGCCAAGGCCGTGTGCTTCAAGGAAGCGCTGGAGCCTGGCTTCAAGGCCTACCAGAAGCAGGTCATCGAAAACGCCCAGGCCATGGCCCAGGTGTTCATCGACCGTGGCTTCGATGTGGTCTCGGGCGGTACCGACAACCACCTGTTCCTGGTCAGCCTGATTCGCCAGGGCCTTACCGGCAAAGATGCCGACGCCGCCCTGGGCCGCGCGCACATCACCGTCAACAAGAACGCCGTGCCGAACGACCCGCAGTCGCCGTTCGTCACCTCGGGCCTGCGCATCGGCACCCCGGCCGTCACCACCCGTGGTTTCAAGGTGGCCCAGTGCGTGGCGCTGGCCGGCTGGATCTGCGACATCCTCGACAACCTCGGCGACGCTGACGTCGAAGCCGATGTGGCCAAGAACGTCGCCGCCCTGTGCGCAGACTTCCCTGTTTACCGCTGAGTGGAGTAAACGACCATGCAACGCTACTCGGGCTTCGGCCTCTTCAAACACTCCCTCAGCCACCACGAGAACTGGCAGCGCATGTGGCGCACGCCAACCCCTAAAAAGGTCTACGACGTGGTCATCGTCGGCGGTGGCGGCCATGGCCTGGCTACCGCCTACTACCTGGCCAAAGAGCACGGCATCACCAACGTTGCCGTGATCGAAAAAGGCTACCTGGGCGGCGGCAACACCGCCCGTAACACCACCATCGTGCGGTCCAACTACCTGTGGGACGAGTCGGCGCACCTGTACGAGCACGCCATGAAGCTGTGGGAGGGCCTGTCCCAGGACCTCAACTACAACGTGATGTTCTCCCAGCGCGGCGTGTACAACCTGTGCCACACCCTGCAGGACATCCGCGACTCCGAGCGCCGGGTCAACGCCAACCGCCTCAACGGCGTCGATGGCGAGCTGCTCAACACTGCCCAGGTCGCGGCCGAGATCCCCTACCTGGACTGCTCGAAGAACACCCGCTACCCGATCCTCGGTGCCACCGTGCAGCGCCGTGGCGGCGTGGCCCGCCACGATGCCGTGGCCTGGGGCTTTGCCCGTGCCGCCGACGCCCTGGGCGTGGACCTGATCCAGCAGACCGAAGTGATTGGCTTTCGTAAAGAGAACGGCGCCGTGATCGGCGTGGAAACCAACAAAGGCTTCATCGGCGCCAAGCGCGTCGGCGTGGTCACCGCCGGTAACTCCGGGCACATGGCCAGGCTCGCGGGCTTCCGCCTGCCGCTGGAATCGCACCCGCTGCAAGCCCTGGTATCGGAGCCGATCAAGCCGATCATCGACAGCGTGATCATGTCCAACGCCGTGCACGGCTACATCAGCCAGTCCGACAAGGGCGACCTGGTGATCGGTGCCGGTATCGACGGCTGGGTCGGCTACGGCCAGCGCGGCTCGTACCCGGTGATCGAACACACCCTGCAGGCCATCGTCGAGATGTTCCCCAACCTCTCGCGCGTGCGCATGAACCGCCAGTGGGGCGGCATCGTCGACACCTCGCCGGACGCCTGCCCGATCATCTCCAAGACCCCGGTCAAGAACATGTTCTTCAACTGCGGCTGGGGCACCGGCGGCTTCAAGGCCACCCCGGGCTCGGGCAACGTGTTCGCCGCGAGCCTGGCCAAGGGCGAAATGCACCCACTGGCCGCGCCGTTCTCCATGGACCGTTTCTACAACGGTGCGCTGATCGACGAACACGGCGCTGCTGCCGTCGCCCACTGACCCGGAGACAACCGTCATGTTGCATATTTTCTGTCCCCACTGCGGCGAGCTGCGCTCCGAAGAAGAATTCCACGCTTCCGGCCAGGCCCACATCCCGCGCCCGCTGGACCCGGCCGCCTGCTCCGACGAGGAGTGGGGCACCTACATGTTCTTCCGCGACAACCCGCGTGGCATCCACCACGAGCTGTGGGACCACGTTGCCGGCTGCCGCCAGTATTTCAACGTCACCCGTGACACCGTGACCTACGAAATTCTGGAAACCTACAAGATCGGCGAGAAGCCTCAAGTCACCGCTGCCGGCAAGCAAAGCGCGGCATCCGCGACCGCCAAGGGCCAAGGGGAAAAAGTATGAGCCAGACCTATCGCCTCGCCAGCGGCGGCCGTATCGACCGCAGCAAGGTGCTGAACTTCACCTTCAACGGCAAGACCTACCAGGGCTATGCCGGCGACAGCCTGGCTGCCGCCCTGCTGGCCAACGGCGTCGACATCGTCGGGCGCAGCTTCAAGTACTCGCGCCCCCGCGGCATCATCGCCGCCGGTACCGAAGAGCCGAACGCCATCCTGCAGATCGGCTCCAGCGAAGCCACCCAGATCCCCAACGTGCGTGCCACCCAGCAGGCGCTGTACGCAGGCCTGGTCGCCACCAGCACCAACGGCTGGCCGAACGTCAACAACGACGTCATGGGCATCCTCGGCAAAGTCGGCGGCAGCATGATGCCGCCGGGCTTCTACTACAAAACCTTCATGTACCCGAAATCGTTCTGGATGACTTACGAGAAGTACATCCGCAAAGCCGCAGGCCTTGGCCGTGCGCCGCTGCAGAACGATCCGGACAGCTACGACTACATGAACCAGCACTGCGACGTGCTGATCGTCGGCGCAGGCCCTGCCGGCCTGGCCGCCGCCCTGGCCGCCGCCCGCAGCGGTGCCCGGGTGATCCTGGCCGATGAACAGGAAGAGTTCGGCGGCAGCCTGCTCGACACCCGCGAAACCCTCGACGGCAAGCCCGCCGCCGACTGGGTCAACGCCGTGGTCAAAGAGCTGGAAAGCCTGCCGGAAGTGACCCTGCTGCCACGTGCCACGGTCAACGGCTACCACGACCATAACTTCCTGACCATTCACGAGCGCCTCACCGACCACCTCGGCGACCGCGCCCCGATCGGCCAGGTACGCCACCGTGTACACCGCGTGCGCGCCAAGCGTGTGGTGCTGGCCCCCGGCGCCCACGAGCGCCCGCTGGTGTACGGCAACAACGACGTGCCGGGCAACATGCTGGCCGGTGCGGTCTCCACCTACGTGCGCCGCTACGGCGTTGCGCCGGGCCGCAAGCTGGTGCTGTCGACCAACAACGATCACGCCTACCGCGCAGCGCTGGACTGGCACGACGCCGGCCTGCAAGTGGTGGCCATCGCCGACGCCCGCCACAACCCGCGTGGTTCGCTGGTTGAAGAAGCGCGTGCCAAGGGCATCCGCATCCTCACCTCCAGCGCCGTGGTCGAGGCCAAGGGCAGCAAGCACGTCACCGGCGCCCGTGTGGCCGCCATCGATGTGAAGGCACACAAGGTCACCAGCCCAGGCGAGACCCTCGAGTGCGACCTGATCGCCACCTCCGGCGGCTACAGCCCGATCGTCCACCTCGCTTCGCACCTGGGCGGTCGCCCGGTATGGCGTGACGACATCCTCGGCTTCGTGCCGGGCGATGCCCCGCAGAAGCGCGAGTGCGTCGGTGGCATCAACGGCGTCTATGCCCTCGGTGACGTGATTGCCGATGGTTTCGAAGGCGGCGCCCGCGCTGCCACCGAGGCCGGTTTCAAGGCCACCGTCGGCACCCTGCCGAAAACCGTGGCGCGCAAGGAAGAGGCCACCGTGGCGCTGTTCCAGGTGCCGCACGACAAGGGCAGCAAAGGGCCGAAGCAGTTCGTCGACCAGCAGAACGACGTCACCGCCGCCGGTATCGAACTGGCAACCCGCGAAGGCTTCGAGTCGGTCGAACACGTCAAACGCTACACCGCGCTGGGCTTCGGTACCGACCAGGGCAAGCTGGGCAACATCAACGGCCTGGCCATCGCCGCCCGTTCGATCGGCATCACCATCCCGGAAATGGGCACCACCATGTTCCGCCCCAACTACACGCCGGTGACCTTCGGCGCGGTAGCGGGCCGGCACTGTGGCCACCTGTTCGAGCCGGTGCGCTTCACCGCCCTGCATGCCTGGCACGTGAAGAACGGCGCCGAGTTCGAGGATGTCGGCCAGTGGAAGCGCCCGTGGTACTTCCCTAAAGCCGGCGAGGATATCCACGCTGCCGTGGCCCGCGAGTGCAAGGCCGTGCGTGACAGCGTCGGCCTGCTGGACGCCTCCACGCTCGGCAAGATCGACATCCAGGGGCCGGACGCGCGCGAGTTCCTCAACCGCATCTACACCAACGCCTGGACCAAGCTCGACGTGGGCAAGGCCCGCTACGGCCTGATGTGCAAAGAGGACGGCATGGTCTTCGACGACGGCGTGACCGCCTGCGTCGGCGACAACCACTTCATCATGACCACCACCACCGGCGGCGCCGCCCGTGTGCTGCAGTGGATGGAGCTGTACCACCAGACCGAATGGCCGGAGCTGAAGGTGTACTTCACCTCGGTCACCGACCACTGGGCGACCATGACCCTGTCCGGCCCCAACAGCCGCAAGCTGCTCAGCGAGCTGACCGACATCGACATGGACAAGGAAGCCTTCCCGTTCATGACCTGGAAGGAAGGCAATGTCGGCGGCGTGCCGGCCCGGGTGTTCCGCATCTCGTTCACCGGCGAGCTGTCGTACGAAGTGAACGTGCAGGCCAACTACGCCATGGGCGTGCTGGAGCAGATCGTCGAGGCTGGCAAGAAGTACAACCTGACCCCGTACGGCACCGAGACCATGCACGTGCTGCGTGCCGAGAAGGGCTTCATCATCGTGGGCCAAGACACCGACGGCTCGATGAACCCGGACGACCTGAACATGAGCTGGTGCGTGGGCCGCAACAAGCCGTTCTCGTGGATCGGCCTGCGTGGCATGAACCGCGAAGACTGCCTGCGCGACAACCGCAAGCAGCTGGTGGGCCTCAAGCCGGTCGACCCCAAGGTGTGGCTGCCGGAAGGCGCCCAGCTGGTGTTCGACCCCAAGCAACCGATCCCGATGGACATGGTCGGCCACGTCACCTCCAGCTACGCGGCCAACTCCCTGGGCTATTCGTTCGCCATGGGTGTGGTCAAGGGCGGCCTCAAGCGCATGGGCGAGCGGGTGTATTCGCCACAGGCCGATGGCAGCGTGATCGAGGCGGAAATCGTCTCCGCGGTGTTCTTCGATCCGAAGGGTGAGCGGCAGAACGTTTGATCCCGGCTCTTGTGGGGGCAGGCCAGGCCTCATCGCTGGCAAGCCAGCTCCCACAGGACCGGAGCAAATTTCGGAATTCACGCGGTCCCTGTGGGAGCTGGCTTGCCAGCGATAGGGCCGGTGGATTCAGTCGAGAAGCCGCGTCGCTTCGACGAACAAGAATTCAAGGCAGGTAAGAAATGAGCGCTATCAACGTCTTCCAGCAAAACCCCGGCCCTGATGCCAAGGCTCAGTCGCCACTGCACCACGCCGACCTGGCCAGCCTGGTCGGCAAGGGCCGCAAGAACGCAGGCGTGACCCTGCGCGAGAAGAAATTCCTCGGCCACCTGACCATTCGTGGCGACGGCCACGACCCGGCCTTCGCCGGCGCCGTGCACAAGGCCCTGGGCCTGGAGCTGCCGGTGGCCCTGACCGTGGTCGCCAACGGCGACACCTCGCTGCAATGGATGGGCCCGGACGAGTTCCTGCTGATCGTCCCCGGCGGCCAGGAAGTGGAAATCGAGAACAAGCTGCGTGCAGCCCTCGACGGCCAGCACATCCAGGTGGTCAACGTCAGCGGCGGGCAGACCCTGCTCGAGCTGCGCGGCCCCAACGTGCGCGACGTGCTGATGAAATCCACCAGCTATGATGTTCACCCGAACAACTTCCCGGTGGGCAAGGCCGTGGGCACCGTGTTCGCCAAGTCGCAACTGGTGATCCGCCGCACCGCCGAAGACACCTGGGAGTTGATGATCCGCCGCAGCTTCTCCGACTACTGGTGGCTGTGGCTGCAGGACGCATCGGCCGAATACGGCCTGGCCATCGAAGCCTAAAGGAGTACACAGCATGAGTCGGGCACCGGACACCTGGATTCTCACTGCCGACTGCCCGAGCATGCTCGGCACCGTCGATGTGGTGACGCGTCATCTCTACGAGCAGCGCTGCTACGTCACCGAGCACCATTCCTTCGATGACCGGCTGTCGGGGCGGTTCTTCATTCGCGTGGAGTTCCGCGCCCCGGACGGCTTCGACGAGGGCGGCTTTAGGGCCGGCCTTGCCGCGCGCAGCGAAGCCTTCGGCATGGCCTTCGAGCTGACCGCACCGCATCACCGCCCCAAGGTGGTGATCATGGTGTCCAAGGCCGACCACTGCCTGAACGATCTGCTGTACCGCCAGCGCATTGGCCAACTGGCCATGGACGTGGTCGCGGTGGTGTCCAACCACCCCGACCTCGAGCCCCTGGCCCACTGGCACAAGATCCCTTACTACCACTTTGCCCTCGACCCCCACGACAAGCCGGGGCAGGAGCGCAAGGTGCTGGACGTGATCGAGCAGACCGGTGCGGAGCTGGTGATCCTCGCCCGTTACATGCAGGTGCTGTCGCCCGAGCTGTGCCGCCGGCTGGACGGTTGCGCGATCAACATCCACCACTCGCTGCTGCCGGGGTTCAAGGGCGCCAAACCGTACCACCAGGCCTACAACAAGGGCGTGAAGATGGTCGGTGCCACCGCGCACTACATCAACAACGACCTCGACGAAGGGCCGATCATTGCCCAGGGCGTCGAGGTGGTGGACCACAGCCACTACCCCGAGGATTTGATTGCCAAGGGGCGCGATATCGAGTGCCTGACCCTGGCACGGGCGGTGGGGTATCACATTGAGAAGCGGGTGTTCCTGAACGCCAATCGCACCGTCGTTCTTTAAACACCTGCGCTGGCCCTTTCGCGGGTAAACCCGCTCCCACAGGTTCCATGCAATACCTGTGGGAGCGGGTTTACCCGCGAAAGGGCCGGCACATTTTCAACTGCCGCAAAAAGACATCCCCCTGTCGCAACCAGTCACTGCGACATCCCCCATCAGGCCCACAATTCCTGCATTCCAGAAACACATGCCGCCCATGGATGGCGGCGCTTCAACCAACGCTGCATAAATACAAATCAAGCGAGGTAAGAGCATGTCTGGCAATCGTGGAGTGGTGTATCTCGGCGCTGGCAAGGTCGAAGTACAGAAGATCGACTACCCGAAAATGCAGGACCCGCGCGGCAAGAAGATCGAACACGGCGTCATCCTCAAGGTGGTCTCCACCAACATCTGCGGCTCCGACCAGCACATGGTCCGTGGCCGCACCACTGCCCAGGTCGGCCTGGTACTGGGCCATGAAATCACCGGTGAAATCGTCGAGCTGGGCCGTGACGTCGAGCGCCTGAAGATCGGTGACCTGGTGTCCGTGCCGTTCAACGTCGCCTGCGGCCGCTGCCGCTCGTGCAAAGAGATGCACACCGGCGTGTGCCTCACCGTCAACCCGGCCCGCGCCGGTGGCGCCTACGGTTACGTCGACATGGGCGACTGGACCGGCGGCCAGGCCGAATACGTGCTGGTGCCTTACGCCGACTTCAACCTGCTGAAACTGCCGGACCGCGACAAGGCCATGGAGAAAATCCGTGACCTCACCTGCCTGTCCGACATCCTGCCAACCGGTTATCACGGTGCCGTGACTGCCGGCGTTGGCCCAGGCAGCACCGTTTACGTAGCCGGTGCCGGCCCGGTCGGCCTGGCCGCCGCCGCGTCTGCCCGCCTGCTGGGCGCCGCCTGCGTGATCGTCGGCGACCTCAACCCGGCCCGCCTGGCCCACGCCAAGTCCCAGGGCTTCGAGGTGGTCGACCTGTCCAAGGACACCCCGCTGCACGAGCAGATCGTCGACATCCTCGGTGAGCCAGAAGTGGACTGCGCCGTCGATGCCGTAGGCTTCGAGGCCCGTGGCCACGGCCACGAAGGCGCCAAGCATGAAGCGCCAGCCACCGTGCTGAACTCGCTGATGCAAGTCACCCGTGTGGCCGGCAGCATCGGTATCCCTGGCCTGTACGTGACCGAAGACCCGGGCGCAGTGGATGCTGCTGCCAAGATCGGCGCGCTGAGCATCCGCTTCGGCCTGGGTTGGGCCAAGTCGCACAGCTTCCACACCGGCCAGACCCCGACCATGAAGTACAACCGCCAGCTGATGCAGGCGATCATGTGGGACCGCATCAACATCGCCGAAGTGGTGGGCGTGCAGGTGATCAACCTCGACCAGGCGCCGGAAGGCTATGGCGAGTTCGATGCCGGCGTGCCGAAGAAATTCGTGATCGACCCGCACAAGATGTGGGGCGCGGCGTAACGGATGTGAAGTGAAAAGAGCCCCTCTTGCCGAGGGGCTTTTTCATGCCTGCTTGCGCCATGCTGCGAGGTATCGTCCAGCCCGAACAGCGCCGACAATCGGCCCGGAACAAAGGTTCAAACCTCCAGTCAAACCCCTCGTTTCCCGGCCATTCCGGCCGACGAGGTCCCTCCCGATGAAAGCATTCACCCTGGCAACCCTGATGACCCTGGCCGCAAGCCCGGTGTTCGCCTTCAACCTCAGCGACGTCGCCAACGCGGTATCCGCCACGCAAAACCAGGAGCAGGGCGCCCAGGTGCAGGCACCTGCGGCCCAGGCCAACCTGCTCAACACCTTGGGCAGCGAGTTGAAGATCACCCCCGAGCAGGCCATCGGCGGCGCCGGGGCGATGCTGGGGTTGGCGCGCAACAACCTCAGCGGCGATGACTACGGCCAGTTGACCAAGGCCGTGCCGGGGCTGGACTTGCTGTCGGGTGCCAGTGCATTGGGCGGGTTGAGCGGCCTGGGGCAGTTGCTGGGCAACGGCAAGACCGACTCGCCGCTGGGCAATGCGCTGGGTGGTGAGGTGCAGAACCGCAACGACCTGGATACCGCGTTCAAGGCGCTGGGCCTGGATACCGGGATGATCGGGCAGTTTGCGCCGTTGATCCTGCAATACCTGGGGCAGCAGGGGATTGCCGGGTCGTTGCTGCAGAACCTGGGGAATTTGTGGGCAACGCCGGCGCCGTTGGCCCAGCCATCGGTCTGAGGGGTTTGCAGGGCCGCTGCTGGCCCTATCGCCGGCAAGCCGGCTCCCACAGAGAAATCACCGTCCTTAAGTGCTGCGGTGAAACTGTGGGAGCCGGCTTGCCGGCGATGAGGCCGGTGCAGCCAGCACACATTTACCGTCAGGCGACTTCGGAGAAGTCCACCAGGCTCACTGGGCGACGGAAGCCAGCGGTCAGCACGGCCAAGTAGGCAAGCCCCAGGGCAAACCAGCAAAGGCCAATCACCAAGGTCAGCGCCGACAGGCTGGTCCACAGCCACAGGGTCAAGCCCAATCCCACCAGCGGCACCGCGCCATAGCGCAGCAACCCCTTGAGGTTGCGATGCGCGCTTTCATTCACCAGGTGCGTCTTCACCACCGCCAGGTTCACCGCCGAGAACGCCACCAGCGCGCCGAAGCTGATCAGCGAGGCCAGGGTGGCCAGGTCGATCACCAACGCCAGCAGCGAGAACGCCGACACCAGCAGGGTGGCGAACACCGGTGTGCCGAAGCGCGGCGACAGATAGCCAAAGCTGCGCTGCGGCAGCACACGGTCGCGGCCCATGGTGAACAGGATGCGCGACACCGCCGCCTGCGAGGCCAGCGCCGAGCCCAGGCTGCCGGCGACGAAGGCGGCGGTGAAGAAGTTGGCGAGGAACTGCCCGCCGGCCTTGAGCATCACTTCGTTGGCCGCCGCATCGGCGTTGGCGAAGTGGCTGCCCGGCAGCACCAGCTGGCTGACATAGGCCAGCACGGTAAACAGCAGGCCGGCGCCCAGGGTGGTGAGGATGATCGCCCGGGGCACGTCGCGGCGGGCGTCCTTGCATTCTTCGGCCAGGGTGGAGACGGCGTCGAAGCCGAGGAACGACAGGCACAGCACCGCCGCCCCCGCCATCAACGCACCAAAGCCCGGTGCGCTGCCATCGCCGCGCAACGGCGCCAGCAAATCCACCGGCTGCCCGGCCAGGCCCTGCCACGACAGGGCGACGAACACGCCGATGAAGACAATCTGCGCGCCGACGATCAGGTTGCTGGTCTTGGCCACCGAGTGGATGCCGATCACGTTGAGCACCGTCACCAGGGCGATCGAGGCCAGCACGATGGCCCAGGCCGGGATGGCCGGGAAGGCGATGTTGAGGAACAGCCCGATCAGCAGGTAGTTGATCATCGGGATGAACAGGTAATCGAGCAGCAGCGACCAGCCGGCCAGGAAGCCCACGTTAGGGCCGAAGGCCATGTTGGTGTAGGAGTACGCCGAGCCCGCGACGGGGAAGCGGCGGACCATGAAGCTGTAGGAGGTGGCGGTGAACAGCATGGCCAGCAGGGTGACCAGATAGGCGCCGGCAGTGCGGCCGCCGGTCAGCTCGGTGACGATGCCGTAGGTGGTGAAGATGGTCAGCGGGACCATGTACACCAGGCCGAAGAACACCAGGGCGGGCAGGCCCAGGACACGGCGCAGTTGCGCGGGGGCGGAGCAAGGTTGGGTTGCCATCGATCGATCCTGGCTTTTTTGTAGTTGTGGTTGATCGATTTTTATCCACCAGGGCGGGTGGTGACAAACAAAGAGTTGCTAATGTCGATTATTAATCTGGATTTTAATCGGGAATTTGCGTTTTTTTTGCTGGCCTCTTCGCGGGTAAACCCGCTCCCACAGGGGGCGCCGCTGTCCCTGTGGGAGCGGGTTTACCCGCGAAGAGGCCGGACCAGGCTTAGCGCATCTCAGCCCGCAGTTCCTCGATCCGCTGGTCCTTCTCCACCCACAGCTGGTTCACCCAAGCCTGCACCGTCTGGCGAAACTCCGGGTCGTTCTCGTAATCCCCCGCGCACAGCGCCGGGTCCAGCTCACGCACGCGAATGTCGATGATCACCCGGCTGATGCTGCCGTTGAGCAGGTCCCAGAACCCCGGGGCCTTGTTGCCCGGGTAGACGATGGTCACGTCCAGCAACGCATCGAGCTGTTCGCCCAGCGCCGCCAGCACAAAGGCCACGCCGCCGGCCTTGGGTTTGAGCAGGTGGCGGTAGGGCGACTGCTGCTGGGCATGCTTGGCCTGGGTGAAGCGGGTGCCTTCGAGGTAGTTGACCACGGTCACCGGCTGGCGCTTGAACAGCTCGCAGGCGGCCTTGGTGATTTCCAGGTCCTTGCCTTTGAGCTCCGGGTGCTTGTCGAGGAAGGCCTTGCTGTAGCGCTTCATGAACGGGTAGTCCAGCCCCCACCAGGCCAGGCCCAGCAGCGGTACCCAGATCAGCTCCTTCTTGAGGAAGAACTTGAAGAACGGCACGCGGCGGTTGAGGCTTTCGATCAGCGCGGGGATATCGACCCAGGTCTGGTGGTTGCTGATGCACAGGTACGAGGTGTCCTGGCGCAGGGTGTCGACGCCGCGCACCTCCCATTGGGTGGGGATGCACAGGGCGAAGATGGCCTTGTCGACTTCCGACCAGCTTTCGGCCATCCACATCACCCCGGCGGAGGCATAGTCGCGCCCGCGCCCGGGCAGCACCAGCTTGAGCAGGGCGAAAACCAGCAGCGGGCCGATCATCACCAGGGTGTTGAGCAGCAGCAGGGTGGTGGTGAGCAGGCCGGTCAGCAGGCGACGCATAAGGGAACTCTTGTTGTGTGAAAGGTACGGGCGGCAATGATAAGCAGCCCAGGGGCCTACGCCAAACGTCGTACGTCCATTAAGTGGCACAAATGTTTCACATTGTGTTGTTTAACCTGTGGCAACGAACCTATCCTGCCCGCGCAGTCTAAGCACTGACCCCTCTCAAGGAAGCCTGCCCCGTGAAACCCTTGCTTGCCCTGCTGTCCCTGCTGGCGTTGCCGGTCATGGCCGCCGAGCCCACGCTCTACGGCCGTTACGAGAACATCAAGTTGCCGGAGATCGGCGAAACCCTGAAAGCCAAGATGGACACCGGTGCCTACACCGCGTCGTTGTCGGCCAAGGATATCGAGCTGTTCAGCCGTGACGGCAAGGAATGGGTGCGCTTTCGCCTGGCGACCAAGGACGCCGATGGCAAGGTTTACGAGCATGAGGTTTCGCGCATCAGCAAGATCAAGAACCGCGCCGACGAGGACGAGGAGGGCGATGCCCCCGAGCTGTCCCGCCGCCCGGTGGTCGACCTGGAGCTGTGCCTGGGTGACGTGAAGCGCACCGTTGAGGTCAACCTGGTCGATCGCAGCAACTTCAACTATCCGTTGCTGGTCGGCGCCAAGGCGTTGAAGAAGTTCAAGGCAGCGGTGAACCCGGCGGAGAAATTCACTGCGGGCAAGCCGAGCTGCTGAGTCTTCAGTAACCTCACCGGCCCCTTCGCGGGTAAACCCGCTCCCACAAGATTGGGCGATTCCTGTGGGAGCGGGTTTACCCGCGAAGAGGCCGGTGCGCACAACCCACATCCCGCTGCTTGCCACGGCCCTTGAATCCCCTAAGAATCCAGCTTTGCCCCCAGCAAGGCCGGACGCCATGCCCCACATCCTCATCGTCGAAGACGAATCCGCCATCGCCGACACCCTGGTGTACGCCCTGCAGGCCGACGGCCACAGCACCGAATGGGTGACCCTGGGCAGTGCCGCGCTCGAGCAGCAGCGCCTGCGCCCGGCGGACCTGGTGATCCTCGACATTGGCCTGCCGGACATCAGCGGCTTCGAAACCTGCCGCCAACTGCGCCGCTTCACCGAGGTGCCGGTGATGTTCCTCAGTGCCCGCGACGCCGAGATCGACCGCGTGCTGGGCCTGGAAATCGGTGCCGACGATTACGTAGTCAAACCGTTCAGCCCGCGCGAAGTGGCGGCCCGGGTCAGGGCGATCCTCAAGCGCATGGCGCCACGCAGCGAGCCGGCCACCGACAGCACGCCGTTCCAGCTCGACAGCCTGGCCATGCGTATCGTCTATCGCAGCCAGGCGCTGGCGCTGACCCGCCACGAATTCCGCCTGCTGCAATGCCTGCTCGAACAACCGCGGCGGGTGTTCAGCCGTGAGCAATTGCTCGATGGCCTGGGCGTGGCCTCGGACGTGGGCTACGAACGCACCATCGACAGCCATATCAAGAGCCTGCGCGCCAAGCTGCGCCAGGTGGCCGCCGACGCCGAACCGATCCAGACCCACCGCGGCCTGGGCTACAGCTACAGCCCGGAGCACGCCTGATGCGCCTGGGGATTCGCATCTTCCTGGTGTATTTCCTGTTCGTCGGGCTGGCCGGTTATTTTCTGCTCAATACCGTGCGCGAACAGATCCGCCCGGTGGTGCGCCAGTCCTCCGAGGAGACATTGGTCGACACCGCCAACCTGCTGGCGGAAATCCTCCATGACGACGTCAAGCACGGCACCCTGAACCAGAGCCGCCTGTCGCAGGTGCTGCAGTCCTACGGCGAGCGCCGCCCCAGCGCGCAGATCTGGGGGCTGGCGAAGAACCAGGTCAGCCACCGCATCTATGTCACCGACGCCAAGGGCATCGTGTTGCTCGATTCCAGCGGCCAGGCCCTGGGCAAGGACTATTCGCGCTGGAACGATGTCTACCTCACCCTGCGCGGGCAGTACGGCGCGCGCTCGACCCGCAGCGACCCGGACGACGAAAGCACTTCGGTGATGCACGTGGCGGCGCCGATCCTCGATGACGGGCAGATCATCGGCGTGGTGACGGTGGCCAAGCCCAACAGCTCGCTGCAACCCTACATCGACCGCTCCGAGAAGCGCCTGCTGACCCTTGGGCTTGGGTTGATCGTGCTCGGTCTGTTGGTCGGCGCGGCGCTGTCGTGGTGGCTGACCCGTTCGCTGCGCCGGCTCACCCACTATGCCCAGGCGGTCAGCGAAGGCGAGCGCGCCGCCTTGCCGCACTACAAGGGCGGCGAGCTGCAGCAGCTGGCCACGGCGGTGGAGCGCATGCGTACGCAGCTGGAAGGCAAGGCCTATGTCGAGCGCTACGTGCACACCCTTACCCATGAGCTGAAGAGCCCGTTGGCGGCGATCCGCGGCGCCTCGGAGCTGCTCCAGGGCCCCATGCCGGACGAGCAGCGGGCGCGCTTCGCCGGCAATATCGAGCGTGAGAGCGAGCGCCTGCAGCAGATGATCGAGCGCCTGCTCAACCTGGCCCGGGTCGAGCAGATGCAGGCGCTGGAAGACGAACAGCAGGTGGCGTTGGCGGCGCTGGTCGATGAACTGCTGCTGGCCCATGGGGCGCGTATCGACAATGCCGGCTTGCAGGTGCGCCAGCGGGTGCCGGTAGATATGCGCCTGTGGTGCGACCCGTTCCTGATGCGCCAGGCGCTGGCCAACCTGTTGGACAACGCCCTGGACTTCACCCCGCAGGGCGGCGCCTTGCTGTTCGAGCTGGAGCGCGAGGGCGAGCGGGTGGCGCTGAGCCTGTTCAACCAGGGGCAGGCGATTCCCGAGTACGCGTTGGGGCGGGTGAGCGAGCGGTTCTATTCACTGCCAAGGCCGGATACCGGGCGCAAGAGCACCGGGCTGGGGTTGAACTTCGTCGCCGAGGTGATGCAGCTGCATGGGGGTTCGCTGGCGGTGGACAACGTCGAGGGTGGGGTGCGGGTGCGGCTCTGGTTGCCGGTGCGACGCTTCAGCTGACGGCAACCGTGGGAGCGGCGCACCGCCGCTCCCACGGTTGCCGCACATGCAATCTCCACACAATCTCCACATTCCCTCCCTGAGGGCTCCACGCAGCGGGCAGACACTGGCCCCATCGCACACGGAGCCTCACCCATGAACAAGACCCTCGGATTCAAGCTCGGCACCATCGCCGTGCTGATCCTGCTGTTACTCATCCCGCTATTCATGATTGGCGGCCTCATCGACGAACGGCAGAGCCTGCGTGACGATGTGTTGCGCGATATCGCCCGCAGTTCCAGCTTCGAGCAGCAGATCAGCGGCCCGATGGTGGTGGTGCCCTACCGTAAGTACGAACGCCGCTGGATCGAAAAGGACGGCCAGAGCGTTCAGGAAACCTACACCCTCAATGGCAACCTGTACTTCCTGCCGGAAACCATGGATGCCGACATCGGCGTGGAGACCGAGCTGCGCGCCCGTGGCATCTACCAGGCCCGGCTGTTCCACGCCAAGGGCAGCATCAAGGGCCGTTTCAAGCTGCCCGAGCGCTGGGGCATCGACAAGGACTACGATGACTACCGTTTCGACAAGCCGTACCTGGTGGTGGGCATCAGCGATATCCGCGGCATCGAGAGCGGCCTGGAGCTGAAGTTCGACGACCAGCAACTGGCCTTCGAGGCCGGCACCGGGTTGGACTGGATGCGCGCCGGGGTGCATGTGCCGCTGCCGCAGCTCGATGGCCAGCAGGCACGGGCCTTCGACTACGGCTTTGATATCGCCCTGCAGGGCACCGGCCAGCTGCATGTGTTGCCGGTGGGCCGCAGCAGCAGCGTGGCCATGCGCGCCAACTGGCCGCACCCCAGCTTCATCGGCAGCTACCTGCCGACTCGTCGCGACATCGACGACACCGGCTTCACCGCCCACTGGCAGACCTCGTTCTTTGCCACCAACCTGGAAGACGCTCTCGACCAGTGCGTCAGCCCGCAGTCATGCAACGTGTTCCTGGGCACCACCTTTGGCGTGAGCTTCGTCGATCCGGTCGACCAGTACCTCAAGAGCGAGCGGGCGATCAAATATGCGTTGCTGTTCATTGCCCTGACCTTCGCCGGCTTCTTCCTGTTCGAGGTGCTCAAGGGCCTGAGCGTGCACCCGGTGCAGTACATCCTGGTAGGCGTGGCGCTGGCATTCTTCTACCTGCTGTTGCTGTCGCTGTCGGAGCACCTGGGGTTTGGCCTGGCCTATGGGCTGTCGGCGTCGGGGTGTGTGCTGCTGATTGGCTTCTACCTGGCGCATGTACTGCGCAGCCTGGGGCGCGGGGTGGGCTTTGCGGCGGGGCTGGCGGCGTTGTACGGCATGCTTTATGGGCTGCTCAGTGCCGAGGACTATGCGCTGTTGATGGGCTCGTTGCTGTGCTTCGGGCTGCTGGGGGCGTTCATGGTGCTGACCCGTCGGTTGGACTGGTCGCGGGTGGGGAGGTTGGGATGAGGGAGGATCGCGAGATAGGGCGGTGGTTGGCCCTTAAAATTGGGCTGCTGTTTCCTGTGATACCGAGGTAAGGCATTCGCGGGTAAACCCGCTCCCACAGGTTTGTCGCTAACCTGTGGGAGCGGGTTTACCCGCGAAGGGGCCCGGTCAGGCTACCGGCACAGTCGCCAGCATCGACGCCCGCTGGCTCACCTCGGCATACCACGCCGCCAACCCAGGCTGCTGCTCACGCCATCCGAAATCAGGTTGGCGCAGGTCCAGATACCCCAAGGCACAAGCCACGCCAATCGCCGCCAGGTCAAACCCCGAAGCCAGCTCCGCCAGGTGCTCGTGTTCAAGGTTGGCCAGGCTGCGACGGATCTTCTCGCCTTGTGCCTGGACCCAGCCATCCCACTGCTTGTCCGCCGGGCGCAGGAAGGTTTCGTAGCGGGTACCCACCGCGGCATCCATGATCGCGTCGGCCTGGGAGACCAGGGTCAGCCGGCGCCAGCGCGCCGAGCCTTCGCGGGGCAGCAGCGGGTTGCCGACATGGCGGCTGTCGAGGTACTCGCAGATCACCCGGCTGTCATGCAGCACACTGCCGTCGTCCAGGCGCAGGGCCGGGATCTTGCCGATCGGGTTGCCCTCATTGAGCTGCTCGTCACCGCTCACCGGGCTGATGTTCACGCCTTGCAGGGTGACGTCGCCCAGTTGCCCGGTCTCGTGCAGCACCACCATGACCTTGCGCACGAACGGCGACAACGGCGAATGGAACAGGATCATGGCTCAGTTACCTTGCAGGCTGGGTGGCAGGCACACGCCCAGGCCGCCGATACCGCAATAGCCTTCGGGGTTCTTGGCCAGGTACTGCTGGTGGTAGGCCTCGGCGAAGTACACGGTCGGTGCCTGGTCGATCTCGGTGGTGATCTCGCCGTAGCCGGCCTTGCCCAGTTCGGCCTGGAAGGCATCGCGGCTGGCCTTGGCCTCGATCAGTTGCTGCGGCGAGGTGCAGTAGATGGCCGAGCGGTACTGGGTGCCGATGTCGTTGCCCTGGCGCATGCCCTGGGTCGGGTTGTGCAGCTCCCAGAACATCGCCAGCAGTTCGTGGTAGCTGACCCGGTTCTTGTCGAACACCACCAGCACCACTTCGGTGTGGCCGGTCAGGCCCGAGCAGACTTCTTCGTAGGTGGGGTTGGGGGTGAAGCCGCCGGCATAGCCGACCACGGTGCTGACCACGCCTTCGCGCTGCCAGAAGCGGCGCTCGGCGCCCCAGAAGCAGCCCAGGCCGAAGATCGCGAAGTCGATGTCGCCCTCGAAGAACGGGCCGAGCAGCGGGGTGCCTTCGAACACGTAGTGGAACTCGGGCAGGGTCATCGGGGTTTCGCGGCCAGGCAGGGCCTGTTCCGCGGTGGGCAGGACGTTTTTGTTCACCAGGATTTCCGAACGCAGGGTCATGGCCGTTCCTCTGTGTTTTTTCAGTG
>NZ_JBOBDM010000082.1:0-17907 GCF_050586605.1 Pseudomonas sp. ES1
CCAGTTCGCCCATATCGGCGCGGCGAGCCTGGCCGGCACCTTCCCCGAGCCACCCAAGCCGGGCAAGGGCGCGCTGGAGCTGTTCAACCTGTACGCCAACACCAAAGGCATCAAGGCCGGCGATTACGAAGTCACCGATGCCCTGGGCACGCTGCTCAAGGGCACGTTGGACGGGCAGGGGTTCAAGGCTGTGTCCGGCGCAGCGCCAGGGCCAGCCTGGGTCAACTTCGGCCGCGATCCCTCGCCGCCCTGGGCGCCGAGCAGCTACATCGGCGAGGTCGAGTGGCCGGTGCAGGCCCCAGACCCCAACAGCCTGTCGAGCCAGCTGGAGTCGCTGGTCGAGAAGCTGCCGCTGCCCAAGGGCGAGGGCGGCCTGTTCGACAAGGCCAAGCAACTGGCCGGCAGCGGCATGGACGCGGCCAAGAGCGGCATGAGCCTGCTCAAGACCGGGCAGGGCGCCATGCAGACCGCGCAACAGGTACAGGGCGCATTGAAAGGCGGCGTCGCCGGCCTGCCGCAGTTGGCCAGCACCGCCAGCTCGGCGCTGCCGGCCGCCTCCGGCGCCATGGCCAGCCTGCCAAGCCTGCCCAAGCTGCCAGCGATGCCCAAGCTCCCCGCTTTCAAGGCCCCGAGCCTGAACACCGTCACCGATCTTCTGCCAAGTGAACTGATGTCATGACCGCCGATACCTCTGAAAAATCACGTCCAGCCCAGGCGGCGGTCGTCCCCCTCGATCAGATCGGCATGGCCGACGTCAGCCGCGGCGCCGCCGTGTTCGACGCCTGGCTGCGCGAGATCAGCGGCGGCTACGTCAACCTCGAACGGCTCAAGGACACCGCCGAGGTGCTGCCGGTGATCGGCAACATCATCGCCCTGGTGGATGCGGTGGGCGATATCGTCAGCCTGGCCAGAGCCAAGGAACCCGACCCGTGGGATTGGGTGAGCCTGGGCATCAACCTGATCGGCGTGATCCCGGCGCCGCCGACCATGGCTGCCGCGCGCAAAGGGCTGCGGCCGATGCTGACCCTGGCCCGTCAGGAAGGTAAGCAGATCCTCGGCGATTCGCTGATCGAGATCATCGTCGGCCACCTCAACGCCGACCTGCTCGGCGAGCTGGACAAGTTCCTCGCCGACGCCGAAGGCCAACTCACCCCGATCCTCACCGAAGCCGCCAAGACCGGCGAAAAGCTGATCAACAACACCGCCGACGCCATCGACGCGATCATCCTCGGCAAGCTCGACAGCAAGGGCGACCTCGACAAGGCCGCGCAACTGGCGCAGAAGGTCAGCGAAACCTGGAAGTCCGACCCATCGGTGGCCTTCGAGAACGCCTTCGGCGCGCTGAGCAATGCCTACGCGGCGATGGGCAAGGGCGCGGCCAACACGCTCATGAGCAACGCCGTGCCCACTCGGGTGCAGCAGGAAGTGCTCACCTACACCAAGCAGTTCCGCACCCTTGGGCCGCAGATGAGCGGCAAGCTGCTGAGCCTGTCCAGTGCGGCCAACCCGAACTCGATCGAGAACATGCGGCGCATCCTGCACAACAGCAGTGTGATCTGGCATGCGCGCAATCCCAAGGGCAAGGACACGGTGGTCAAGCAGAACAAGACCACTGAAGCGAAGGTGCAGGGGGCCGAAGGGCGTACCGAGTCGATTACTACGCAAGTGCCTGCAACCGGCGCGCCGAGTTGCTGCAAGAACAAGGCGCCAGCTGGCACGCAGCTGCAGATTAACTTCGCCCTCGGCAGCGAAACGCTATCGCACACCGACTTCAGCTTGCCCGGTCCGTTCCCGGTCGAGTGGACGCGGACCTACAACTCACGATTGGACAAGCTGGATGACGGCAGCCTCGGCGCCCGCTGGCTCACCGAGTTCACCACCTGCATCGACGTGCTCGACCAAGGTGTGGTGTTCCACGACTACGATGGCCGTAGCCATGACTACCCGCTGCCTAAGCAGGGCAAGCCGCACCATGATGCAATCGAGTACTTCACCCTTGTGCGTACCGCCGAGCAGCAACTGGTGCTGCTGCGTGGCCTGGACCGTCGCGAGACCTACGCCCGCCATGGTGACCGCTTCTACCTGACGCACATCCAGTTGCGCAGTGGCGCGGGGGCGATGCTGCACTACGAGCACCGCCATCACGACCGGCCGGTGCTGTCGGACATCAACACCTATCAGGATGACGACCCGAGCAAGGTACACCTGCAACTGGGCACCTTGCTCGACGACCATGGCCACCTCCAGGGACTGTGGCAGGTAGTCGATGGCAAGCCTTTACGTCAACTGTGCGCCTACCATTACGATGACCAGGGCGACCTGATCGCTGCACAGGATGAACACGGTGCCGCTTGGCGCTATCAGTACCAGCACCACTTGGTCACCCGCTACACCGACCGCACCAATCGTGGCATCAACCTCGAATGGGATGGCAGCGGCCCACACGCCAAGGCCATCCGCGAGTGGGCCGACGACGGCAGCTATGAGACGGGTCTGGAATGGGATGAGCGCATCCGCCTGACCTATGTCACCGACGCCCATGGCCAGGAGACCTGGCACTACTACGACCAGCAGGGTTACACCTACCGCATCAAGTACCCGGATGGTCGGGATGAATGGCTGTTCCGTGACGTGCGTAAGAATGTCATCCGCCACGTCCACCCCGACGGCAGTCAGGACCGCTACGTCTACGATGAGCGCAGCAACCTGCTCAAGCACATCCGCCCGGATCACAGCGTGGAGCACTACGCCTACGACGATCAGGACCAGTTGACCAAGATCAGCGACGCCGAAGGGGGGCTGTGGCTACGCGACTATGACGATCGCGGCAACCTGGTCGAGACAATCGATCCGCTGGGCAACAAGACCGAGTTCGCCTACACCCCGGCCGGGTTGGTCAAGGCGATCAAGGACGCGCTCGGTAACGAGAAGAAAGTTGCCTACAACGATGCCGGGCAGTTGCTCGAATACACCGACTGCTCCGGCAAGACCAGCCAGTGGACGTACAACGCCTTTGGCCAGTTGGCTGAGTTCGCCGATGCGGCGGGTAACAAGACCACTTACGAATACCAAGCCGGGCAACTGGCCAAGGTCACCCATCCCGACAAAACCGAGGAACGCTTCAACTACGACGCCGAAGGTCGCTTGCTGGCGCACGTCGATGCCCTCGACCGCTGCACCACCTGGGCCTACAACGCTGTCGGCCTGCTGGCCGAGCGCGTCGATGCCGCGGAACATACCCTGCGCTACCGCTGGGACAAGCTCGGTCGCTTGATCGGGCTGGAAAACGAAAACGAGAGCAAGGCCAACTTCCTCTACGACCCGGTCGGCCGGCTGCTGCAAGAGACCGGTTTCGATGGCCTGGTCACCCGCTACCAGTACGACCCCTACAGTGGTCGGTTGGCGAGCACCCAGGTCGGTCAACGTCGTATCGACCTGACCTTCGACCGCATGGGTCGATTGCGCGAGCGTACGGCCCGCCTGGGCGATCAAAGCCAGAGCGAAACCTTTGCCTACGACGGCAATGGGCAACTGGTTCAAGCGGTGAACGCTGCCAGCAAGCTGCAATGGTTCTTCGATGAGGCGGGCAACCTGACCCGCGAGCACCAACACTACTTGGCCACTGGCACGCCGATGGTCGCGGTGTGGCAGCACGAGTACGACGCGCTCAACCAGCGCACCGCCACCATCCGCCCGGACGGCCACAAGGTCAGTTGGCTGACCTACGGCAGCGGCCACCTGCTCGGCATGACGCTCGACCAGCACGAAATGCTGGCCTACGAGCGCGATGACCTGCACCGCGAAATCGTGCGGCATCAGGGTAATAAGTTGATGCAGACCCAGGCCTGGGACCCGGCCGGGCGTTTGCAAGAGCAACTGCTGGGCAGCCATGACGGCCAGTCCACGTTGCTCAAGCGTCAGTACCGTTATGACGCTGCGGGGCAATTGACTAATATCTATGACACTCGTCGTGGTCAGCTGGAGTATCAATACGATCCAGTCGGCCGCTTGTTGCAAGCGACCAGCCGCCTGGGCGTGGAAACCTTCGCCTTCGACCCGGCCGGTAACCTGCTGGATCAGAAAACCCAGGAACTGAACCGTCCGCTTGAAGCGGATCCACGTCGCAACAAGCTGATGGACAACCTGCTGCGCGAGTATGCCGGTACCCACTACAAATACGACGAACGCGGCAACCTGGTGCACCGCCTGCAAAACGGCGCACATGCGCATTTCACCTGGGACCTGTTCGACCGTCTGGCCAGCTACAACGACGACAAGCTCAAGGTCGACTACAGCTATGACGCCCTGGGCAGGCGCCTGCACAAGCATTCGGTGGCGCATTTCTGGGATCGACCGGAAGCGGGTACTGGCTGGAACCAGTTGGAAAGGGCCAAACGCCAACGCGAGTTGGGCTGCGGCTTTACCTTGTTCGGTTGGGATGGCGACACCCTGGCATGGGAAAGCTCACCGCCGCGAGATGAAGGCGATACTGGTCGCACCGTGCACTATCTGTACGAGCCGGGCAGCTTTGTTCCGGTCGCCCAAGCCCTGCGCAAGAGCCCGATCCGCCTGCACAAGCAACCGGACTGGAGCCAGCGCGAGTATGACTTCGATCAGGATACGTTGTGGCACACCGAGGTGAAGCCGCAGCCGTTCGAAGCGATCGCTTGGTACCAATGCGACCATCTCGGTACACCCATGGAACTGACCGATGAGCAGGGCAACATCGCTTGGGCGGGGCAGTACAAGGTGTGGGGTGAAGTCCGGGAAGAGCGCTCGGACTGGGCCAAACAGCACGGCTTGGGCAATCCGTTCCGTTTCCAGGGGCAATACCACGATCACGAGACGGGATTGCATTACAACCGATATCGCTACTATGAACCGGTTGCGGGACGTTTCATCAGCAAAGATCCTATCAGCTATGCGGGAGGATTGAATCTCTATATCTACGCTTCTAATCCGATTGAGTGGTATGACCCGCTCGGTTTGGCTAGGATCAGCAAAGGTGTCAAGACTAAGGTTGCCAATGAGAACCGTCAGCACCATGGCACGGAGAAGTGCGAGCATTGCTTAACAGATGTTGTTCCAGGTAAAAAGAGCCAGCGAGGAGTGACCCCACCTACCAATGAAAGGCAGTTCGATCATATCGAACCGGACTCCAAAGGTGGTGATAATGGCGAAGGTAATGTTCAAATTCTGTGCAGGAAGTGCAATCGCGATTTTTCGGATACGCCAAAAGATAATTTCAAATTAATGAACAGAATGGGCGTGCAGCGCTAAAATTTGGGGTGTCAAATGAATGCGTATGAAAAGCTAATTTTTAAACTGATCCCGGATGAGGACGGTTATCCTCCTGTCTCCACGGAGGCCATTTGGGGTGAGAGAGTTGGGGTAAATCAATATAAGGTGGATAACGTTCCTTATTATGTTTATGGTGTAAGTAAAGGGGATGTGGTCAAGGTTGAGAATATAAGCGGTGAGTATGTGGTAAGTGAGGTGGTCATACAGGGCGGGCACTCTACTCTCAGGGTTTATGTAGAAGAAAAACGCCGTAAATTAGAAGTTGTCCAGGCGATAGCCGAGCGGGGAGGGGTATGCTCTGTTAGCTCGGAGTTTTCACTATTCCCTGTTGATATTCCTCCCGAGGTGGACTTTAGGATTATTGATAAGTATCTCAATAGTATTGCGGATGATGAGTTCATTTCTTATGAAGATGCTTGTTTGCAGCACCTGGGAATAGATTCGAGCAGAGTTCTTGAATGTTTTGCTCTCTCTACGCTGACTAGCGCGACTCACTGAGTTTAGGCGAGTCATTTACGTCACCCGCGCTGAGGTCCAGAGCGAGAATGTTAGCCGAGGCGCGGAGGAGTTCGAGATCAAGCTGCGGACAACCAGCGCCTGTTTCGTGACCCTCGAACATTCCAAGGCTGTGGCCGGCAATATCATCGCCTTGGTGGGTGCACTGGGCGATGTCGGAAATCACTATATGAATGATCAGTTGATCATAATCCTTACTGAGAAGTTGTGGTTGGTTACAATGGATTTCTGATGAATTGAAAATTCATCGCTATGAGATAAAGCCTGTCTCGGGGTTAATTACCGGGGATAGCCTATTGCTGAGGGGTAAAGGGGAAATATTTATTGTTCATGGTCTGATCGAGTTCCCAAGAAATGCATCGAGCATACGAACCAGTGTGGCTTGAAATTAGAGTATGGGAAATAAATCTATCCCCCTTCTTGGGCACCTTTTTTAGCGTAACTCCAACGGGCACGTAGCCATCGAAAAATTATGGAGTAGGAATGGCTTCAAATGACGTGCAGAAGGTTCTTGATGAATACTATGGCTTTGATGACGGGGTATTGAAGGCGTTTGAGTATATTTTCTCGGATGATGACACCTGTTCTGTAAGGCTTGAGTTGTATGCGCGAAATTATAGTTTAGAAAATGATGTTTGGAGAAATGTAAAAATATTGGTTCGGGGCGTGAGTGAAGTGCGTGCGACAGTGATTCCGGTTGTTGTTAATTCGAAAGTTAAACTTGTAGACCTTGGAGGGGAATTGTGTCTGGAGGTGAATGGAGATTTTGGTCTTGACTCGATGTCTATTGAAAATATTCGGAGGTACAGTTTTTGCTATGTAATTGGGCGGTCGGTTGAAGTTGTGGAGTGTGTATAAGTGGTCTGAAGTAGTGTGGAAAGGTTTGAGGGTGATATGTTGTTCAAAGATGTTGTGAGTTTTTTTGATGGATGCCACGGTTTTCAGGGAGGACGCATAAGATCTTTTAGATATGAGAGCCAAAGCTCTGGTAGGTTGAATATTATAATTGGATTGGAAAGCCAATTTTTAAACGGCTTGCCTGGAAAGTGTAGGGTTGAATTAAAAATCTTCGATGCTTTGGAGGTTCGATCAGATTTTTTGGGCGGGCGCAGTAATGATATCGCCGAAAAGGTCATTTTTTCGCCCTCCGGAGTAGGAGGCTACTGCATAGCGTTTGGTTGTGATTTTTTGGACATTCCAATGACGCTGGATGCCATTAGACGGCGTAGTGATTGCTATGTTATTGGCAAGGCTGTTGAGGTGTTGGAGGTTAAATAGAAAAATTTGGGAAGGGACAGGAAACGGATTTTTACTCTAATCTCTGCTTAGGCGGGGCCAAAGGGCCACGGAGCTTGGGCGATATGGGCTGAAGAGCGCAGTCCGATTCAATAGGCTTTTTTTGGCAAGAATGGAAAATATTTAGCTAGGAAGTAAAGGTGAGAGCTGAACCGACACGTACTGAGGTTATTGAGAAAATTTTAAGTCTACTTACCGGAGTGGTGCAAAGAAGAGAAGTTGCGGAGTGGGCTTTTGAGATCTTTGATGATGATCATCTAAAGATAAGTGACTCCGTGATCGAGTATCTGAAGATATTAGGGGCAGTCGATCTGCCCGCCAATGAACGGGAGTATCTGTATACTGAAGAGGATCTGGATAGATGGATTGTTGAACTCAGAAAATAAAGAAGAAGCACTGGCAGGAACACAAGGGCCAATCCGAGGCGCTCGCATGTTGCAGAATACAATCCCAGTACAGGTCAGGTACGAGTTTCAGAGGAGACCTATGATCATCAAGGTGGACTCAATGAGGTTGAACCCAAGATGCTCGATGGTGATGTTGTAAATGCCCCTCATTATTCATCAGCTAAGTCGGATAATGGTAAGGGATTGGCTACCCTAGATTGCAAGGAAATTAGATCGAGTTTTAGGTAGCGCTAATGAATGTTCTTGAGAACAAAATTGCATTTGTTGAGCAGTTGCTATTGGTCGCAAGAGAAAACCCTTACAGTCCTGAGCGTTGTGCTGATTGGGCGTTTAAAAGTGCTTTGGATTATCAGGCCTACGGGTATGGTGATCTAAAATTGGACGAAATAATAGATCTTATGCAAGGTATGAGTGCAGGAGAGGAGTTTTACTATTCTCAGAGCGAGCTGGTTCAAATGTTAGAGTCCTACTTGCATGAATTAAAGGTCTAAAGCATTGAAATTCGCTAATTCCCCAGTCATGCATGCCTCGGTTTTTTAAGAGGTTTCTATGAAGGCATCAAGAGATTTGGCTTCCATTAAGAGCGAACTTTTCAAAATATCAGGAAAAGGTGGCGCTAAAAAAATATTGGACGAGGCGAAAAAATTCGATGACTTGATTTCTCATTATGAAAACATTCCAGATTCCTGTTTTGGTCTTTGGCTCGACATTTTTTCTGATTCCGAGCTTTATAATAAGCAGGGTATGCATATATTTTTTCTGAATTTTCAAGTTTGTATGTATGCAATATCTGATAATCAAAAGGAAGGTGCGTTGCACGCCATAGTGGCTCACTATTCGAATTACAATAATTTAGAGACCTGCTGGCATGTTGGGGACTTGGTTGCTCGCTGCTACGAAACACAAAAAGCATTTGATTTTTTTAAAAATTTATTCCACACCTCTACTGCTCAGGGGCGAGAGGGTATTGCGCTTGGATTAGAAATTCTTGGGCGACAGGATAAAAGCACGAAATCAAAGAAAATGATTGAGCAAGTTCTCCGTGGTGACGGCTGAGTGCGCTACCCGCTTGGTCGAGGGAGCGAGACCCAGTCCTCCCTATCCTGGAACGGTAAGCTGATCCAAGCGATTACAACTACGATCATTTCAATATGCGGCCGGCTTATGAAAGAGGAGAGATTCTAAATGCTGGGTATGTGCGAGGATTTCATGGGTGCTATATTTTTCTTAAGGTATATTTATGTGGCTAAAGCATTCGTTGAATAAAGTTAAAGTTGATCATATGTTCGGTGGTGTTTTAAATATGGAGGGTGCCGAGCTGGTTGGGTTTAAATTTCATGACAGCTCTTCGGTGTATTTCTCGTTCTTGATTAAAGGGATTCCAGATAAGTGCCCCGATAAGTGGAAGGGTCAAGGGTATAATGCTATGAGTGTTACGTTGAATTTTGGAGGGGTGAAAAAGTTTAGGTCGAATTTGGTCAGGGTAAATTTTTGCTGCACTCCAAAAATTAATAGTTCACCTGGCAGTGCCTCTATTTCTATTGAGGAACTTGATGCGTCGATTTGTTGCGAATCTGAGTACGTGAGTGTAGAGGGGGTGACTCCATACATTGATATAAGGTGGGATTGAGTTGCGCGCAAAAAATATATTAAGGGGGCTACTGTTGGCTAGTTGATGGGGTGGGGGCTTTTGGGTTTGTTCTCTATTCGGGCGGAATCGAGATGAGTAGTGTTTGGGTGGTCTTGTATCAATTTCAGTGTTGATGAGAATTTTGAGGGTGGTGAGTTTTACGCGACGGCAACTGAAAAAGATGAGTTTGAGCAGGCCTGAACGATAAAGTGGAACAGGTTTGTTTTTGCTCTAATCGAGTTGCCGGGAAATTTATCGGGCAGGCGAAGCAGGGTGGCTTGAAATTAGAGTGGGAAAAATATATTTGTTCCCTTTTCTAAGGTGTCGGCAATGTGACTTCAAAGATGACGACTCATAAGTTTTGTCATGCTGATGAACTATTGAGTGCTGCAGGTCGATTAGGGGTTAAAGCGCACCTAGTTGACGAGGTTATAGCAGAAAAATACACATCGTTTGTGTTGGAAAAATACAAGCCCTGGAAGAGGGCTGGGCACTTGAGTATTGGTGAGGGCACCGCTAAGTTGCCGACTGACGAAAACGAGTTTGTATTTTTCTCATCAGTTAAACCTGGGGCGGGCTGGATATTTTTTGAACAAAATGCATCAAATAAAAATGTTGTTGTGGTGGTTGATGATGTTAGGGATATATCAAGGTTGATGGAGGATAGTTATGGCATGGAGTACTTTGTGTCAAATGAAGATGGTGACTTTCTTATAGCAGTTAACTGGTATGTCATTGAGTATACAGATGGTGCGATAGCGGCCGATTGATGTATTTTTGGTTGAGCTTGTACTTTAGGTGTTTAGTATAATGGGGGCGGATTTATTTTACCTATTTTGATTGGTGGTAATAAATCCGTCCACTTTCTTTGTCGCCTTTTTTTGCGTAACTCCACCGGGCACGCAGCCATCGAAAAAATTATGGATTAGGTATGGCTTCAAATGACGTGCAGAAAGTTTTTGATGAGTACTATGGCTTTGATGATGGGGTGTTGAAAGCGTTTGAGTATGTTTTTTCGGATGATGGCGCCTGTTCTATAAGGCTTGAGTTGTATGCGCGAAATTATAATTTGGAAGGTAATGTTTGGAGGGGTGTAGAAATATGGGTTCGGGGTGTGAGCGAAGTGCGTTCGACAGTAATTCCGGTTGTTGTTAATTCGAAAGTTAAACTTGTAGACCTTGGAGAGGAGTTGTGTCTGGAGGTGAGTGGAGATTTTGGTCTTGACTCGATGTCTATTGAAAATATTCGGAGGTACAGTTTTTGCTATGTGGTTGGGCGGTCGGTTGAAGTTGTGGAGTGTGTATGAGTGGTGTGAGGTAGTGTGGAGAGGTTTGGGGGTGATATGTTGTTCAAAGATGTTTTGAGTTTTTTTGATGGGTGCCACGGTTTTCAGGGAGGACGCATAAGGTCTTTTAGATATGAGAGCCAAAGTTCTGGTAAGTTGAATATTATAATTGGCTTGGAAAGTCAATTTTTAAACGGCTTGGCTGGAAAGTGCAGGGTTGAATTAAAAATCTTCGATGCTTTGGAGGTTCGATCAGATTTTTTGGGCGGGCGCAGTAATGAGATCGCCGAAAAGGTCATGTTTTCGCCCACTGGAGTAGGAGGCTACTGCATAGCGTTTGGTTGTGATTTTTTGGATATTCCGATAACGCTGGATGCCATTAGACGGCGTAGCGATTGCTATGTTATTGGCAAGGCTGTCGAGGTGTTGGAGGTTAAATAGAAGATTTGGAGAGGGGCAGGGGCGCATTTATTTGTTCACTCTAATCTCTGCTTAGACGGGGCCGAAGGGCCACGGAGCTTAGGCGATATCGACTGAAGAGCGCATTCCTACTCAATAGGCGATCTAACGAGGAGACTGATGGGCAATAGTCAGTTCGTGGACAATGAAAAAGAATAATGTATTTAGTTTGGACTCCGATATAGTTCCTGGCAGGTCGATTGGTGGGGTTTCCTTAGGTGATTGTGCAGAAGAGGTTTTTTATTGCATCGCTGATACCTTTGATGTGAGAATTTTCGAATTTGAGAATTTTGGTGTTAGGTTCGTGCACTATGAAGTAAGTGGAGGGGTAGTTTCATTTGTAGCCAAGGATGACGGAAAAATATCTTCCTTGTGGTGCAAGCCTCCATATAGCGGAAACTTTGATGGGCGGCTTTTTCCAGGAATAACTGCTGGGGAGCTAAAAAGTGTCTCCAAAAGGCAGGAGTTGGTAAATGGCTATTTGGTTGTGGATCGAAATTATCTGATTTACTACGGCATGCCAGATAACATTGACGATTTTAATCATTTCTCTGATTTGGATGATAATGTTGTTTTCGAAGAGTTATATGTTGGTGGGTTAAGGTAACGAAGCTACTGGAGTAGATTTATTTTGCTGCTCTGAACGAATTTTCGAAAAGCATCGAGCAGGCGAAGCTGGGAGAGAAGTCAGGCTTTAGGAGAACTAGAGAAACTCCGATAAAGTAGGCCGGAGCGCGTAATAAGAATCGTCTAGACCGTATCAGACCAATTAAAACCTAGGGCTTTGGCCAGGCTCTGATCCGCTACAGGCGCACCTCTCCCGCAGCGCTGAATAATTGCCGACGCACCATTCATAGATTCGAACGCGTGAATAACGTAGTCAGTTGCGCCGTGATCTTGGCCAAACCGCGAAAACGAGTCTTCACATAGCCTAGCTGGCGTTTGACTACCTGGGACGGGTGCTCCACTAAAACGACCTGTCACTGCATATGATCCTGTAAAGGGTAAAGTCATCACATCTTGCCCGCGGCATTTTTAAGTGATTAGTCATGTTGGATATTTCTTACTTGTCAGATGATCAGGGTGATAAACCCTCCTTTATGATTCATGATAGGGATTTTAAGTTTTTTGAGCCTGCTTTTTTGGATCTTAAACAAAAGACAGGGGTCTATATAGACCCGTATGGTAAGACGCGGGTTTATCCAGAGCATCAGAGAATATTGATCAATTTTTTAACAAAAGACAGCGAAGATAAGGTTGTGGGGTTTGTATGTTTTCTAAGGGTGTCTGCTGAGGAAGGTGAGGTCTTGATGGCTGATGGTGACTAGGTGTGACAAGGTCGAAGTCATTAATGCTATTGTCGGGTCATCCATGGTTTGAAGAGTAAAGGAGGGGGTTTATTCTCTTGATCTGATCGAGTTTGCAGAAAATGTGTTGAGCATACGAAACGGGGTGGCTTAGAGTTAGGCTGGAAGGAATAAGTATGTCCAATTTTTTAACTTGTAGATAATCCAGGGTCGGGATGTGTTGATAGAATGCATGATCATTATTGCTTTAACTGTCGGGGCGGAAAATAATGAGTGTAGTTCGATTTATGAATCCGCAGGCATTAACAGCCATGTATGATGAAATTCCTTCATTTGTTGGCGCTGAAGTGCTGGAGGTTGTATTTAAACAGGACGGGCCATCGATTTTTGTTAGGTTCATGACGAAGGAGAAACCACTGAAAAAACCTTCAAGATGGCCGAGCGTATATGACGTTGTGCATGTGCAAATTTCATTTGGCGCGGTGGAGGTTTTGAGTTTTTCCAAGTGGGGAAGGGGAAATATTGTTCTAGAAACGTCGGGCTTCCTTTTGGATGGCAGGGAAGGACTGAGGCTTAACTTCGAAAATCAATGCCGGCTAGAATTTTCGTACGATTGGGCTCGTGTGGAGAGTATCAATTATGGCCTCATTGGAGAACCTTGAATTTGTCCAGAAATGGGTAGGCCAGAATGGCAGGTCAACCAATTATTTTGTCGCCTTTATATAGTGACAGGCAAGGTGAGTGTAAGATTGACACAGGCAGGTCTCAACCTAGGCAAACGCAAAAACAACTGTGGGCATGAGTGATGGGAAACTTATCAAAGTTGACGAGTGGTTTTTCGTTTGGGGACATTAATTTTGGTGGTTTCAGTACCTCGGCCAGTTGGGTGGGGTACTTTGAGAAAAATAAGGAGTTTTCATACGCATTAGTAGATGAGGCGGTTGATTTGTTTGAAAGTTTCTTTCGGTCAAAAAGTGAGAGAGGTGTGGTTGTTACAGCTCTTTCATTCGATGATGAGAGAGAGGAAGATGATGAGGTGATTAGAAGGTATCAACATCTGTATGAGGAGATGAAGGAAAAGAGGTTGCTTTTGCCAATGTCTGAAAGTTTCGAGTGTTATCTCTATGGAGAGACTTGCTTGCCCGTGAGCTCACTTAGTCTGAGTTTTGAACGCTCGGATTTTACAGCTATTTCAAAATTGTTGATGTGCCATACGGGTGTGGTAGGGCAGGTTGGGTTTTATATTGATCCATTGTTGAGTGTTGCTATCTATCCTCATGATGACATTGGCTTTGGGTGTATTGCACTTAATTCTGATGATGGGATATGTCGTGAGTTTTTGAACCATTGCTCTCGAAGTGGCAGCTTTAATGTTGTAGTGGGTGATGAGATTTGAGTGGGTGTTTTAAACTGCAAAAAAGGGAGGGGTGTGAAAGATTGATTTTTGATTTTAATTGCTGCCTAAGCAAGGCGCTCATCGGGGTTGAAGGGGAGATGTAACTTTGGTGGTGTTTAGATTGGAGGCTGATATGAGTAATTTAAGTGATGCGTTTGAGGTGCTGAAGTTTGCTCATGCCAGATTTGACTTGTCTGGCAGATTTAGTGCTGGGAAGAGAGCTGGAAATATTTGGCCAGTTGATCTGCCTACGTCTATTGAGCTGAACGCTTTTTTTAATGAGTGTGAGCCAGAGGATGTCAAGGTGGAAACAGGGCTCATTCCACTGAAATTAGCTGGGTTGGAGACTTTGAATAAGGCGCAAGTCGGATATCGTTGGTTCAATACCGCATCAGGGCTAATACTTAATCCTGCTTGGCCCAAAGGGTATGTGGTGATTATGGATGATAGTGGGGGTGGAAAGCCTATAGTCGCTATGACTGAAGAAGTTGGAACGCCAATTTATGCTGGTTATGACACTTTGGCCCCGTTCATGATCTCAGATTCGATTGCGGATTTTTTACTTGCGCTGGCGAAGCTCATTGAGATCGTGTATGGCGAGTATAATATTTTTGATGTGTTTGATGATGATGGGGTGGTGGATAGCTTCATGCAGAGGTTGGAGAAGGATGTGGAGCCCATTCTGGGGGCGGATAATTTCAATAGGTTTGTTGACTATTTTTATGGTTAGCATTGACTTATTCGTGGGCGCTCGTAGGGACATCGTTTGGACGGGGAAGTAAAAGGCGTGGGCTGAAGAGGGGGAGCGATCGGAGTTAGCCAGGTGGCATAGACTTTTGACCGCTGGTCATGTACCGCTGTCCTCAAACACGATTTTTCGACCTCAGGAAATCAGTATATGAATGATCAGTTGATCAAGATCTTTATCGAGAAGTGGCTGGAATTCGACCTGCAGTTGCGTGAGAAGCGTGGCTTCAATGACGTAATGCATCAGGAACTGATGGGGCTATTGAAGCAAATCAAGGAAAGGTTGGATAACCAGAACACCATTCCCAAGAACCTCGCTGAGATCTTTTTAGACATGTGGGGTGCGATGACCAGCAGCGCCGATCTGTATGACAGCGATGAGCGAAACGAAATCTACCAAGCAGCCGATCATTTGACCGACTGTGCTAGAGACATCTGTATCAAGTGATCAGAGGCGAGCCCAGGCATTTTTGGTGCGAGCAGCGCCCAACGCAATTGCCAGGGCGCCACCACGCCGACGCCCTGGCACAGCCCCGCTCAGTGCTTCACCCCCAACTCAGCATCATCCATCAACGCCTTGGCCAGCGCGCTCAGGTAATACGACGCCCAAAGCAGTTGGGGTTTCTCTTCCATGATCCCGGTGATGGTCAGGTCGCGTACGCAGCCCATTAGCTCCGATGCCTGGTCACGGGCATGCTGGCAAGGGATGCCGGGTTCGATACAGAACAGCGGGTCGGTCATCCCTTCGCCTTGGTAGAACTTGGTCTTGCCGACGGTGGTTTTCGTGTCGTCATCGTGATGCCTCCCTGAAGTGATCGTTGCCAGCGCACCATGACTCTCTGGGACCGAACACCTAGAACCGCACATCCATCGCCACCTCAAACGTCCTCGGATCCCCCATGTAGTACTGGGTGTTGTACGCCTGCTTGGCATACACCTCATCGGTCAAGTTACGCACCCGCGCGGTCAGCGTGGTATGCGCGTCCACCCGGTAGCGGGCGAAGGCGCCGAACAGGGTATAGGCAGGCGCTTCCAGGCTGTTGGCATTGTCGGCATACACCGAATCGACATAACGTGCATCCACCCCCGCCGACCAGTCCGGGGTGAAGCTGTAGGTCAGCCACAGGTTGCCAACGTTGGCCGGCACGTTGACCGGCGCATTGCCCTCGCGGGACACCGACTTGCCGGCCACCGCCTCGTTGAACTCGTCATACCGCGCATGCACGTAGGCATAGTTGGCCTCGGCCAACAGCTTCGGCGTGACCTGCAAACGCCCGGACAGCTCGATGCCGCGCGAAGTCTGCTGGCCGGCTTGCACCGACTGGTTGGGGTTGCTCGAATCGGTCACTGCAAAATCCTTGCGCACGATCTGGTACACCGCCACCGTCGCCGCACCCCGGCCATCGAGGAAGTCGAACTTGCTGCCGGCCTCCCATTGCTCGCCCTTGGACAAATCGAACAGGCCAACGTTGGAGTAGGTCGCCGCCGCCAGGGAGCCTGCCGGCAAATCGGCGGCGGTGCTGTACTGCACATAGACGCTGGCCGCCGGGGTCAGCGCATAGGTCAGGCCGGCCCGCCCGGACAGCGGCTCCCAGCGGCGTTCGAAGTAGGCCGGCGCGGTGGGCGTGACGGCGCCGTAGTTGGTCACCTGCATGTCCAGGTAGTCATACCGCAGGGCGGTCAGCAGTGCCAGGCGGTCAGTCAGTTGCAGGCGGTTCTCGGCGAACAGCGCGCGGTTGGTGGTTTCGTGCCGGCGTTGCTTGCTCAGCCCGGTATTCACGCCGGGGATGGCGTAGAAGCTGCCGGGGTCGAAGTGGTCCGGGTTGACCGTGTCGCTCCAGCTGCCCGATTTCGGGTACAGGCTCTGGCGCATCTGCGACCAGTCCAGCCCCGCCGACCACTGGCTGGCCAGGCCGAACAGGCTGTTGTCGTGGCGCAGCTCGAGGCGGTTGCCCAGCACGCTCTGCTGGTGGCGCTGCAGGTAGGGGCTGGAGCGCGTCACATTGCCCGCGTTGTTGTAGCGGTAGCGCTCCAGGTTGCGGTAGTCGCGCTGGGCCTCGTACTGGTACAGGGTGTTGTGCAGGCTGGTGCTGTCGCTGACCTGGTAGTCGAGCATCGAGCGCAGCCAGCGCACCCGCTGCTCGTAGCGGCCGTCGGCGACGTTGTAGTTCTCGAAGCGCCGGCTCTTGTCGATCTTCATGGTGCTGCGCCCAGGCAGGATCGGCGAGCCCCAGTAGGGGCTGTCTTCCTTGTCCTCCTGGTACTCCAGCGCCAGGGTGTGGGTCAGATCGGGGGTCAGGTCGCTGAGCAGCGAGAACGCCAGGCTGTCGGTCTGCCGTTCATTGCGGTCGATGTAGCCGTTGCCCTGGCTGCGGCTGAAGTCCAGACGGGCGAAGTGGCGGGCGTCGGCCGGGTTGGCGGCCAGCGCCTGGTTGATGCCGAAGGCATATTCGGCGGCGTCGTAGCTGCCGTAGCGGATACGCCCGTCGACGGTCTGCTGGTCGCGGCTGGCCAGCTTGCTGATGTAGTTGATCGAGCCGCCCACGGCGCCGGCGCCATGCAGGAACGACGACGGCCCGCCGAGCAGTTCGACACGGTCGATCACCCAGGCGTCCACCGGCCGGGTGGCGCTGCTGTAGCCCAGGTTGATGCCGTTGTAGAGCTGGGTCACCTGGTTCTGGGTGAAGCCGCGGTAGGTGACGAAGCCACCGTAACCGGGGTTGGCCGAGGCGTTCACGCCGGTCATGGCATTGATTACTTCCTGGGTGTCGCGGGCGTCGCGCTGCTCGATCACCCGGCGGTCCGCGACGCTCACCGAGGCTGGGGTTTCCCGCGCCGTCAGGCCCAGGCGCGAGCCCGTGGCGATCGGGGTGTCCAGTTGCACGCCGCTGGGCGCTTCACGCTCGCCATCGACGGTGGTGGCGGACAGTTCGACAGGCGCGCCTTGCGCCCAGGCACAGTGGCAGGTGGCGCTCAGCACGAGCACCAAAGAGGTGTTGCGGATCATGTTGTAAGGGTTCCACGCAAAGGTCTTGGCAGGCCCGGCCCACAGGCGCGCGCACGGGCGCGCCTGCCAGGGTCAGGCGAAGTGTTCTGCTGCGGGGAACGGGGCAGGGGAGGCGCGGGGGTTGATGGCGTGGCGCAGGTAGCGTGGCGGCGGTTGCCCCCAGCTGCGGGTGACGATCGGCGCCGGGGCCTGGCCATGGGTGGCGGAGAAGGTCCAGCCGGCGCTGCTCAGTGGCACGGCCATGGCGAACGAGGAGCACACCGGGCAGTCGAGCTGGGCCATGTGCTGGTCGCCACCGCCGCCGTCCAGGTCGATGGCCGGGCCATGGCCGCTGTCCATGCTGCAGTAGCCGCCTTCCAGGCCGGACAGGCGCAGGCCGGTCATCTGGCCATGGTGCAAACCACACAGCAACAGGCTGAACAGGACGCTGGCGTAGAGCGTCCATGCGGTCAGCGAGCGTGTCCGACGAGTGGTTTTCATGGCGGCGAATCTACCATTTGGAGGGTTTCACCGGGTTTCGGCTTGGTGTGGTGGATTGTCGCAGGCGGTGTCGTTT
>NZ_JBOBDM010000083.1:0-17811 GCF_050586605.1 Pseudomonas sp. ES1
GCATCCAGCTCGTTGGACAGCCCGGCCAGGCTCTCGGAGTCCTGGCGGGCGGCCTGGGCCAGCTCGGCCACCAGCTGCGCATCGCCATGGATCTGGCTGATGTGCCGGTTGATGTCCTCGGCCACCTGATGCTGCTCTTCGGCGGCAGTGGCGATCTGGGTGTTCATGTCGCGGATCACATCCACCGATTCGCGGATCTGGCCGAAGCTGTCGCGGGCCAGGCCGATGCGGCTGACCGACTGCTGCGACACCTCGATGCTGGCGTGCATCTGTTCGGCCACTTCGGCGGTGCGGCTGGCCAGGTTGCCCAGCAGGCCGTCGATTTCGGCGGTGGAGTCGGCGGTGCGCTTGGCCAGGGCGCGGACTTCGTCGGCGACCACGGCAAAACCACGGCCCTGCTCGCCGGCGCGGGCGGCTTCGATGGCGGCGTTGAGCGCCAGCAGGTTGGTCTGCTCGGCGATCGAGCGGATGGTGCCGAGGATCGACTGGATGGCGTTGCTGTCGCGTTCCAGCTGCTGGATCGACTGCGCCGACTGCTCGATTTCACGGCTCAGGCGGTCGACGCTCTGCACCGCGGCGTCGATCTGCTGCTGGCCGTCGCGGGCCTGCTGCTGGCCGCTGTCGGCGGACTGCGCGGCCTGGCTGCAGGAACGCGCCACTTCGTTGGCGGTGGCGACCATTTCGTGGAAGGCGGTCGAGACCATGTCCACCGCTTCGCGCTGGCGCCCGGCGGCTTCGCTCATGTCGGCGGAGACCCGGGTCGAGCTGCTGGAGGTGCTGAGGATCTGGTTGGCTGCCGTGCCGATGTGCTGGATCAGGCTGCGAATGGCGCCGAGGAACTGGTTGAACCAGCTGGCCAGCTGCGCGGTTTCGTCGCGGCCGCGGATTTCCAGGTTGCGGGTCAGGTCGCCTTCGCCCTGGGCGATGTCTTCCAGGCCATGAGTGACGCTGTTGATCGGGCGCACGATGAGCTTGGCGAAGGCCGCGCCGACTACCGCGAACACGGCGGCGAGGATCAGCGCCACGGCGCCGATCAGCCAGGTCAGGCGGGTGGTGGTCTGCATCACTTCGCTTTCGTGGATCAGGCCGATGAAGGTCCAGCCCAGTTGCTCGTCAGGGTAGACGTTGGCCATGAAGCGCTCGCCGTTGATCTCGACCTCGACCAGGCCTTTGCCGGCCTTGGCCAGCTCGGCGTAGCCATCGCCAAAGCTGGAAAGTTGTTTGAAGTTGTGGCTGGCATCGCGGGGGTCGACCATCACGTTGCCGTTGTTTTCGACCAGCATCAGGTAGCCGCTTTCACCCAGCTTGATCTTCTTGACGATCTCGGTCAGGCCTTTGAGGGATACGTCGATGTTGACCACGCCGCCTGGGTTGCCGAGCTGGTTGGCCACGGTACGTACCGTGCTGATCAGCACCGCATCGTCGGCTGCCCAGTAGTAGGCCCCGGTGCGCAGGGTCTTGCCGGGGTTGGCCATTGCCAACTGATACCAGGGGCGTGTGCGCGGGTCATAGTTGACGAACTTCTGCCCGGCCGGCCAGCCGACATAGCCACCATCGCTGACACCATAGGACAGGTAGGCGTAGGCGGGATGCGCATCGGCCAGGCGGGTGAAGAAGTCGAGTACTTGCTTGTCCTGATCGCCCAGCGTGTAGGAAGGGCTGGCGCTGTTGTACTTGTTCAGGTTGCTGCCAGTGGCGGCAACCATGGGCTGGGCAGCCATGTAGTTGACGTTCTGGTCGATGCCCTGGAAGAACAGGTTCATGGCGTTGCCGACCTGGCGGATTTCCCGGCTGCTGTTGTCGAGGAAATCGTCGCGGGCTTCACCACGCAGATTGACTACCACCAGGGTGGCGACGATGACGATGGGCAGGCCGGCAATGACGGCGAAAGCCCAGGTCAATTTTTGCTTTATGTTCATCCACGCTCCCAGATTATTTTTTTCGATACATGAGGCAGGTACTCAGGGCATCGGCAGCGTCTGGGTTTCTTGAAGGGAAATGCCCGTATTTATTGGATCAAACGGGTGTTTGAGGGGGATTCGGTCGGCTCAAGGCTAATATGGCATACCAAGCGCGGCGATTGAGTGGAGCGGGAGGCGTGGGAGCGGCGCACCGCCGCTCCCATGGTTATGCCGGCCTGGGTTCAGTGGCAGCAACCATTGGCCAGGTCCTTGAGAATCGGGCAATCCGGGCGGTCGTCGCCCTGGCAGTGGGCGACCAGCTCACCGAGGGTGTCGCGCAGGCTGACCAGCTCTTCGATACGCCGGTTGAGCGCTTCGATGTGCTGGGTGGCCAGCGCCTTCACGTCGGCGCTGGCCCGTTGGCGGTCCTGCCACAGGGTCAACAGTTTTGCCACTTCATCCAGCGAGAAGCCCAGGTCTCGCGAGCGCTTGATGAACGCCAGGCTGTGCAGGTCTTGCGGGCCGTAGAGGCGGTAGCCGCTGTCGCTGCGCGTGGCCGGGCGCAGCAGGCCGATGGACTCGTAGTAGCGGATCATCTTGGCGCTGAGCCCGCTGTGGCGGGCGGCCTGGCCGATGTTCATGGCGCCTCCTGGTGGGTGCCGGTGGGTTTCCAGGTTTTCAGCCACAGGGCATTGCTCACCACACTGACGCTGGACAGCGCCATGGCGGCGCCGGCCAGCACCGGATTGAGGTAGCCGAAGGCGGCCAGGGGGATGCCGACCAGGTTGTAGATGAAGGCCCAGAACAGGTTCTGGCGGATCTTCGCGTAGGTCTTGCGGCTGATCTCCAGTGCGGCTGGCACCAGGCGTGGGTCGCCGCGCATCAGGGTGATGCCGGCGGCCTGCATGGCCACGTCGGTACCACCGCCCATGGCGATGCCGATGTCGGCGGCGGCCAGGGCGGGGGCGTCGTTGATGCCGTCGCCGACCATGGCCACCACGCCATCCTGCTTGAGTTTGGCAACGGTGGCGGCCTTGTCGGCCGGCAACACTTCGGCATGCACATCGTCGATGCCCAGGGCGTCGGCGACGACCTTGGCGCTGCCACGGTTGTCGCCGGTCAGCAGGTGGCTGCTGATGCCACGGGCGTGCAGGGCGTCGATGGCCGGGGCAGCGCCGGGCTTGAGGCTGTCGCCGAAGGCGAACAGGCCCAGCACGCGGGGTTGGCTGCCACGTTCGATCAACCAGGACAGGGTGCGGCCCTCGGCCTCCCAGGCCTGGGCATTGGCCGCCAGCCCACCGGGCAGCAACTGGCTTTCGTCGAGCAGGCGGCGGTTGCCCAGCGCCAGGTCGCGGCCGCCCACCTGGCCGGCGATACCGCGGCCGGTCAGGGACTGGCTGTCATTCACCTGCGGGACTTGCAAGCCTTGTTCGCTGCAGGCGTCGAGTACCGCTTTGGCCAGTGGGTGTTCGCTGCCGCGTTGCAAGGCCCCGGCCAGGCGCAGCAGCTCACCCTTGTCGCCACTGACCGCCTGGCTGTGGACGATGCGTGGGCTGCCGGAGGTCAGGGTGCCGGTCTTGTCGAATACCACGCGGTTGACCGCGTGGGCACGTTCCAGCGCTTCGGCGTCCTTGATCAGGATGCCGTGGCGGGCGGCGACACCGGTGCCGGCCATGATCGCGGCGGGGGTGGCCAGGCCGAGGGCGCAGGGGCAGGCGATCACCAGCACGGCAACGGCGTTGATCAGCGCGGTTTCCAGCGGCGCGCCGGCCAGCCACCAGCCCACCAGGGTGAGCAGCGCCAGCACCAGCACGGCGGGGACGAACACCTGGCTGACCCGGTCGACCAGTTTCTGGATCGGTGCCTTGGCTGCCTGGGCATCCTCGACCAGGCGGATGATACGCGCCAGCACGGTTTCGGTACCCAGTGCGCGGGTCTGCACCAGCAGCCGGCCCTCGCCGTTGATGGCGCCGCCGGTGACGGCATCGCCGGGTTGTTTGGGGACGGGCAGGCTTTCGCCGCTGATCAGCGCTTCGTCGGCATGGCTGCTGCCTTCGAGCACTTCGCCGTCGACCGGGAAGCGCTCGCCAGGTTTGACCAGCACCAGATCGCCCAGGCGCAACTGGCTGATCGCCACGTCTTCTTCATGGCCATCGACTACCCGCACCGCCCGCTCCGGGCGCAGGGCTTCGAGGGCGCGGATGGCGCTGGCAGTCTGGCGCTTGGCGCGGCTTTCCAGGTACTTGCCGAGCAGTACCAGGGCAATCACCACCGCCGAGGCTTCGAAATACAGGTGCGGCTCCATGCCGGCATGGGCATTGGCCCATTGGTACAGGCTCAGGCCGTAACCGGCGCTGGTGCCCAGGGCGACCAGCAGGTCCATGTTGCCGGCCCCGGCGCGCACGGCCTTCCAGGCGGCGACGTAGAAGCGTGCACCGAGGATGAACTGCACCGGTGTGGCCAGCAGGAACTGCGCCCAGGCCGGCAGCATCCAGTGCAGGCCGAACGGCTGCACCAGCATCGGCAGCACCAATGGCAGCGCCAGCAGCAGGGCGGCACCGACGGCCAGGCGCTCGTTGCGCAAGCGGCGTTGTGCCAGGGCCAGGTCATCGTGCGCGGTGCGCGGCAGGGTGGCGCTGTAGCCGGCTTGCTCGACCGCCGCGATCAGCGCGGCGTCATCGACGGCCTGCAGCACTTCGAGGTGGGCGCGTTCGCTGGCCAGGTTGACGCTGATCTGCTCGACCCCCGGCACTTTGCCGAGGGCGCGCTCGACACGGCCGGCGCAACTGGCGCAGGTCATGCCGCCGATCTGCAATTCGAGGGTGCGGGTGGGCACGCTGTAGCCCGCCTCGCGCACAGCGTCGACCAGCGCCGGCAGGCTGTCGGCCGGGGCCTGGACCCGGGCCTGTTCGGTGGCGAGGTTGACGCTGACCTGTTCTGCGCCAGTGACCTTGCGCAGGGCGCGCTCGACCCGACCTGCGCAGCTGGCGCAGGTCATGCCGGCGATCGGCAGGTCGAAGGTGGTGGATGCGGGCATGGCTCTTTCCTCCGTGGACAAGCCAGCAGCATCAACCTTGCCATGCTGGCAAGGTCAATAGCCCAGGCTGGCTCGCTTGAGCACCAGGCCATTGTGCCCCATGGCAATGCGGTATTTGTTGATCTGGCCCGCCTGCAAGGTCAGGCGCGTGCTGCGTTGGTCCTCGATGCCGGGGGCGCAACCGGGGCTCTGCCCAGGTAGCAGGCGCAGGCGCACATCGATCGGGCCGGCGGGCAGGTTGAAGGAGGTCGACTGCTCCTGGAATACCCGGCCGGACAACTGATCGTTGAGGTAGATGCCGATCTCGCAATTGGTGGCCACTTCCAGGCGCTCCCGGGAAATGATCAGCACGCTGTAGTCCGAGTTGCCCTCGGCGCTGGCCGGTGGCACCACGGCCAGCGCACCGAGCAATCCGGCGAGGGTCAATGCGGTCCTGATCATGAAGAATCTCCTGCTTGGCAAAATCGTCAGAGGCGAAGCTTGGCCGAGCGGGGCGCGGATTTCCAGCCCGGCCGTTGCAGACGAAACTTGACCTTACCCCGATGGCAACCCTGAGACTGCGCAAAACCCTGAAGGAGGCAACACCCATGCAAGTGTTCAATGTGAAAGGCATGACCTGTGGTCACTGTGTGAAGGCCGTGACGCGTGCGGTGCAGGAGCTGGATTCGAAGGCACGTGTCGAAGTGGACCTGGCGGGTGCACAAGTGCGTGTGGAGAGCGCGCTCGGTGTGGAGCAGATCCTGACGGCGATCCGCGATGAGGGGTATCAGGCAAGCAGCGTCTGAAGTTCGAGGGCCGAGGGGCAGTGTCGCACCCTTGGCCCTCATCCGCAGCGATCAGCTGTTGAGCCAACGCTTGAGTGCCTGAAGCGTCGACAGCAGGCTGTCGGCCAGTGCCTGCGTCGATGAGTCGCTACCCAGGGAAATGCCGGTGCAGCCCAGTTAGTCCGCTGCCGCGACGTTGTAGCGCAGGTAGCGTGAAATCCGGATTCGGTCAGTGCCAACGCTCATGGAGTAGCTGATATAGACCAGCCTCCCTCTGTTCGCGGTGACCCATGCCTGGGGCACCGTGTAATCCAGATAAGGCTGACCGTTGTAACCGTAATGGAGTATTGGCGACTCCTGTTGCCAGCCCGACTCCGGGTGATGCCAGCGCACTCTTACGGCCCAGGCAGTCTGCCCGCTCTTGGGAATCCGCAGGTTCAGCCCTTGCAGCGTGGGCGGTGGCATCGACTCGAAGGGTGGAGGATTGTCCTTGACGCGACATACGGTGTACGTCGACGCCACGGGAGGAGCGCCCGTGGCGGTGACCACGGTGTAGTTGACGTTGGCCGACGCGCCTATGGTGTCGATGATCTCGGTATCACGGATCTTGAACTCCATCGGGCCGATGGTGCCGACAATCTTGGCTTCAGTGTTCCAATTGATGTTGTTGGCCCAGGTGACCCTCACCGAATGGCCTGGTTTCATGCCGGTGTAGGCGGGTACGACGATGGTGGCCTGGCCACCGCGGTTATCCAGCAACCAGTAGTAGTCGAGCTCACCGTTCTGCAGGTCGTTGACCGTGGGGGGTGGCAGAGAAATCCCTTCGTCACCCTCTACGACCTGGAGCGTGGCTGGGGATGACGACATCGTCCTGCCACTGCGCGTGACCACATAGGTCACGGTTACCTGACGATCCTTGTTTTCCTGTGCCCATGTCAGATCGAGTGCGATTCGTAATGGGCCGATCACCACGACCGGCTCGGTTTTCTGGCGTACGACGACCCCGCTCCAGACGACGGTCACCAAGTCGCCTGGTTGCATGCCGTAGTTGGAGATGCTGGCTTCAAGCAGGTTGAGCCCGTTCAGGTCGATCAGCGTGACGGCGCTGCCATTGGCCATGACCTGGGGCGCGGGCAACTCCACCCGCACCAGGGTCGATCGGGCCCGGCGTGAAAAGTTGTCGACGATGTCGCGGATTTCATAGAACACCGGCAGGCTGGGTTGTGTTCCCGCCTGCATGAGCACATCCACCGGGATGGTCACTGTCTCGCCACCGGCAGGATTGGTGACCTTGGGGTGAGGGACAGGAATGCTTCCCCAGGTGACGACCAGTTCATCCCCTACTTCCTTGTTCAGCCACTGGGGGACTTGTACGGTGACCGCGGCGCCCAGGCTGGTGACAGGATTCGGGATGACGAGACAGGCTTGCAGGTTGTCGTTGAACGGAGGGGCCGGGTCGGGTCCCGGCCCGCCGGGTACCAGGGTATTGACGGCGATGGTCCGTGTCGGGCTTGGCGTGGTGCTGCCGGCATTGGTGTCCGTGTATTCGTAGTAGGCCGACCCTTGGGGCGGTTGGATGTAAAGGGTGGGGACGCTGAACTCCAGCCGTGGATTGCCGATGTTCCCTGCGTTGATGTCGATGCGATCCACCTGCTGGTTGTTCCAGTACAAAATGGCCGAATCGCCGATCCGGGGTGTGGTCGGCATTGCCGCATGCAGCCTGATCGGGCTTTTCAGCAGCTCGTAGCCGATGCCCAATCGCGGGTTGGCGGGCGAGTCATTGAGGTCGGTGAAGTACAGTTCGGCAACCGCTTTGGTGCCTGGCCCTGTGGGGGACATGTTCATGTTTATCTCCTGCTGTCTGACATAGGCCAAAGGGACACAGGCCATCCAGGCCTGCGGCACGAGCCTGTACGAGGTGCTGGACGTTGATTGCGATCTTAGAAGTCAGCCGAGAGTGTGTAACCTGGCATTTCTGCTAGGTCCCAGGCGCTTGTTCGAGACGGATCGACCGTGCTTTGCCAGGTTTTGATAGCGTCCGCGGGCGGTACAGGTAGACTGGGCACTTGCTTAGCCTGCTATGGATTCCTGATGAACCTGCGAATGGTGCTGATCCTGGGCGCATTGAGTGCGTTCGGGCCCCTGGCGATCGACTTCTACCTGCCTGCCTTCCCGGCCATGGCTCAGGCGTTCGCCACCGATGAAAAACATGTCCAGACAACCCTGGCTGCCTATTTCCTGGGCCTCTCCCTTGGGCAACTGGCCTATGGGCCGGTGGCCGATCGCTTTGGCCGACGCATCCCGCTGTTGTTCGGGGTCGGCCTGTTCACCGTGGCGTCGCTGGCCTGTGCCTACGCGCCGAACCTCGACACTTTGATACTGGCGCGGTTCGTCCAGGCGCTGGGCGGCTGCGCGGGCATGGTCTTGTCGCGGGCGATCGTCAGCGACAAGTGCGACCCGGTGGCCTCGGCCAAGGTGTTCTCGCAATTGATGCTGGTGATGGGACTGGCACCGATCCTGGCGCCGATGCTCGGTGGCGTGCTGGTGAACGTGGCCGGCTGGCAATCGATCTTCCTCGCCTTGAGCCTGTTCAGCGGCGTGTGCCTGCTGGCCGTTGGACTGGGCTTGCCGGAAAGCCTGCCGACGCATGTGCCGCGCCAACCGTTGTCTGGCGCCTTGCGCCAATACCTGCGGTTACTGGCTGACAGGGCTTTTGTTGGCCATGCGCTGACCGGTGGCATCGCTATTGCCGGGATGTTCGCCTATATCGCCGGTTCGCCGTTCGTCTTCATCAAGCTGTACGGCGTACCGCCGGAGCACTATGGCTGGCTGTTCGGTAGCAACGCCGCAGGGTTCATCCTCATGGCCCAGGTTAATGCCCGCTTGTTGGCCAAGCGTGGCCCGGCCTTCCTGCTGGCCCGCGCGGTGTGGTTGTACCTGGCGGCGGCCTTGGTACTGCTGGTGGTGGCGGCACTGCACCCGGTCGCACTGTGGCCGTTGCTGGTACCGCTGTTCGTGTGCATTTCCAGCCTGGGATGCATCATCCCCAACGCCTCGGCCTGCGCCATGAGCGGGCAAGGTGCGCGGGCCGGCAGTGCCTCGGCGTTGATGGGCTGCCTGCAGTTCAGCGTCGCCGCCGGTGCGGCGGCGTTGGTTGGCGTGCTGCACGATGGCAGCGCGGTGCCCATGGCGCTGGTGATCAGCCTGTGCGGCGCGCTGGTGGTCAGTGTCGCAGTGCTGACCCGGCGCTTGCAGGCCAAGCGCTCGGCGTGAGTGGGTGGGGGGCATTGAGCCGCGTTTCCAGCAGGGCGACGAAGGCACGCGCTTCGCTTTCGCTGCGAAAGCTCACGACATGCTGATCAAGCTGGACCTGCCACGGGCAATTGGGGTTTCGGTTCGACGCACAGACGACAATCTTCATCGCGATCCACCTCCAGTGAGCGAGCGCCGATGAAGTTTAGCGCCGCCCGAGGCGCTCGCCATGACCGACATCAGTACTCGGACTGACGGTCATGGCGGGCAGGGGCCGGGAAGCTTTCTGGTTTGATGCGCGAAAGTTATGTAGGGCACTGTCGGTATTGTCGGGCGATGCAACTGAGGCGGGTAGCCGTTGCAGGCTTTGGACGCTGTGGCACGGGGGAAAGGCCTTGCCAAGTGCCTGCCGCCGACCGTGACAGCCAGGTGCTCCCCTCTACGGCTGGGCTCCACCAGCGGCAGGGCGCGTGCTTTCACGCGGCTTATACTGCTCCCGGCAGCCAGAGCCAGCCAGAGATACTTCCCTGCCAGAAGGCCGAACCAGCGCTCAGGGATGCGCAGGGGTATCGCACCATTTGCCGATCATTCATCTACACCCTCGTCTGGGCCACCTTGATGAGACCGGCTGGTTCGCTCTGGTTTATCGGACGAGAACTTTCAGGGAGCTTCAGGTTGATGAACGCAGTCCACAGTATCAGCCAGGCCGCCGGCCTGATGGCAGACCCCAAACGCAGTGCCATGTTATGGGCACTGATCGATGGTACTCCGCGTGCGGCGGACGAGCTGGCGAGCATGACCAGCCTGAGCGCCTCCTCGGCCTGTTCGCACCTGACCCTGCTGGTCGGCGCGGGCTTGCTGCGCTTGGAAATTCGCGGGCGCAAACGCTTCTACCGTCTGGCCAACCCGGAGGTGATAGCGGCGGTGGAGGCGTTGGCCAGCGTGCAGCTCGAGAGCCGTGCCGGAGCCCACGCCGGAACGCCACTGCAGATACCACTGTCCATGCGCAAGGCGCGCCTGTGCGGCGATCACCTTGGCGGCGAGGTGGTCGCCGAGCTGTACCAGCGCCTGCTTGCCGCCGGATGGCTGGAAGGTAGCGAGCAGCACCTGTTCGTGAGCCAGGAAGGCCGGCTACGGCTGCAGGCGATGGGGCTTTACATCGATGCGTTGGCACCGGGGCAGCCACGTGATTGTGTGATCTGCCATTGCAGCGAATGGAGCGATCAGGGGCCGCACCTTGGCGGTAGCCTGGGGCAGGCCCTGCTCAAACTGTTCGTGCAGTCGGGTTGGGTGCGTGAACAGGAAGGTAGCCGGGCGGTGCATGTTACCCCGCTCGGCCTTCAGCAGATCAACGGCATCGCCAGCATTCCTGCCCGGCAGGTGGGTTAGCGTACCAGGCGGGCGTCCAGGCTGTTCTGCGCCAGGCGGCTGGCCTGGTCCTGGGTCATGCCCAGGTGCTGGTGCAGGGCGTGGAAGTTTTCGGTGACGTAACCACCGAAATAGGCCGGGTCGTCGGAGTTGACCGTGACCTTCACGCCGCGCTCGAGCATGTCGAGGATGTTGTGCTGGCTCATGTGGTCGAACACGCACAGCTTGGTGTTGGACAGCGGGCAGACGGTCAGCGGGATCTGTTCGTCGATGATGCGCTGCATCAGGCGCTCATCTTCGATGGCGCGCACGCCATGGTCGATGCGCTTGATCTTGAGCAGGTCGAGGGCTTCCCAGATGTACTCGGGCGGGCCTTCCTCGCCGGCATGGGCCACGGCCACGAAGCCTTCGCTGCGGGCGCGGTCGAACACGCGCTGGAACTTGCTCGGTGGGTGGCCTTGCTCCGAGCTGTCCAGGCCCACAGCAATGAAGGCGTCGCGGAAGGGCAGGGCCATGTCGAGGGTCTTCTGCGCTTCGTCTTCGCTCAGGTGGCGCAGGAAGCTGAGGATCAGGCCGCTGCTGATGCCCAGTTGTTGGCGGCCATCCTTGAGCGCCTGGTCGATGCCGCGCAGTACCACTTCGAAGGGGATGCCGCGGTCGGTGTGGGTCTGCGGGTCGAAGAAGGGTTCGGTGTGGATAACGTTCTGCGCCTTGCAGCGCTGCAGGTAGGCCCAGGTCAGGTCATAGAAGTCCTGCTCGGTGCGCAGTACGTCGGCGCCCTGGTAATAGAGGTCGAGGAATTCCTGCAGGTTGTTGAAGGCGTAGGCGCTGCGCAGGGTTTCCACATCCGCCCAGGGCAGGGCGATCTTGTTGCGTTCAGCCAGGGTGAACAGCAGTTCGGGCTCCAGCGAGCCCTCCAGGTGCATGTGCAGTTCCGCCTTGGGTAGGGCGTTCAGCCAGTCATACATGTGTGCAATCTCGATCAGGTACGGTTGGCCGCTATTCTACAGGGCCCGGCCGGGCAATGCGCCCACCCGGGCCTGCATCGCCCGGGGCTTACCAGATCAGTGCTTCGCCCTTGTAGTTGATGAAGCGCAGGCCGCCGTTGCCGCTTTGGGCCTTGATCTGCTCAAGCATGCCACGGGTGCTGGTGAGCACGTCGATCTCGGCGTTGTCGCCGCCCATGTCGGTCTTCACCCAGCCCGGGTGCATGGCCAGCACGCACAGGTCGGGGCGCTGCAGCTCGACCACGAAGCTGTTGATCATCGAGTTGAGCGCGGCCTTGCTGGCCTTGTACAGGCAGATCTCGCCGCCGTCGGGGATGGTCACGCTGCCCAGGATCGAGCTCATGAACGCCAGCACGCCGGTGCCTTCACGCACTTGGCCGGCCAGGCGCCGGGCGACGCGGATCGGTGCCACGGCGTTGGTCATGAACAGGTCGCCGATCTGCGGCACCTGGACGCTCTCCAGGTCCTGCGGCAGCGGGCCCATTACGCCGGCGTTGACGAACACCAGGTCGAAGACTTCGCCGTGCAGGCGTTGTTTGAGGCCATCGAGCTGGGCGGTGTCGTTCATCTCCAGGCGCTCGATACGCACGCCCGGTACCTCGCCGAGGGTGCCGGGCTGCTGTGGATCCCGTACGGTGGCGACTATGTTCCAGCCATCCTCGCGCAGGCGTTGTACCAGGCCCAGGCCGAGGCCTCGGGAGGCGCCGATGATCAGGGCGGTCTTATTCGCGGTCATTGCGATGCTCCTTGATTGGGGGAAACGAGTGGCTGCTCGCCCCATGGCAAAGTGTGGGCGCCCTCTTAGGCGCAGGGCGTGGATGAGGAGCATATCCCAGTACTGCGTCGCAGGCCTGTGCGGCTGATGAGGGCTGTACAAAAAATGAACAGCTTGCTGCGGAGCCGATGGAATCGGGCTTTGGCTGACTGGCTCACCGGTTATCCACAGGCTGCTCCACAGTAATTGTGCGCAAGCAAATTGCCGCTGAAACGCTGTTTTCAGCGCATACCGGTGTTCAAGGCTGGGGATAACTCACCGGGTTTCAGTGACTTGGGTCACTGTCACATGATTGTGATCAAAATATGATCAAAGCGCTGCAGGCCTTGGAGCGCAAGGCTTAGGCAAGAATGCCCCAAGCTTATCCACAGGCGGGCCCACAGTAGTTGTGGGCAACGCTCAGCGGCGTTCCAACAGGATGCGCCCGCGGCTCAGGTCGGCCAGCTGTTGTTGCAGGGTGTGCTGGTGTGCATCGCCCAGCGCGAGATGCAGGTCGACGCCATTGGCGGTGAATTGCTCGTCCAGCACCAGGCCGTCTACCTCCGCCAGGCGCAGCTTGACCAGTGCCAGCTCACTGAAAGTACAGCTGCAGGTGAATTCGCTGCGCTGCACCAGCAGTCGTTTGGGTGCTTGCTGCAGGCATTTGTTGGCGCCGCCGCCGTAAGCGCGGGCCAGGCCACCGGTGCCCAGCTGGATACCGCCGTACCAGCGGATCACCAGTACCACCACCTGGTCGCAATCCTGCGCTTCGATGGCGGCGAGGATAGGGCGCCCGGCGGTGCCACCGGGTTCACCGTCGTCACTGCTGCGGTACTGGCCACCGAGCTTCCAGGCCCAGCAGTTGTGGGTGGCCGCCAGGTCGCTGTGGCGTTCGATGAAGGCCATCGCCTCGGCGGCGCTGGCGATCGGGCCGGCCAGGGTGATGAAACGGCTCTTGCGGATTTCCTCGCGGAACTCGCAGAGGTCAAGCAGGGTAGAAGGCATAGGTCCGGGTCAGGCGGGCGTGTTGATGCCGCAGCCTTTGAGAATGATGTGAATAAGATTGTTGCTCGCGTCTTCCATGTCCTGCTTGGTCAGGCGGCTGCGGCCGGTGACCTGGCAGATCTGGGTGGCGAAGTCGGCGTAGTGCTGGGTGCTGCCCCACAGCAGGAAGATCAGGTGCACGGGGTCGACCCGGTCCATCTTGCCGGCCTCCATCCAGGCCTGGAACACCGCGGCGCGGCCACGGAACCATTCACGGTAGTCGGCGCTGAAGTATTCGGTGAGGCACTCGCCGCCGCTGATCACTTCCATGGCGAAGATCCGCGAGGCCTGCGGGTTGCGTCGGGAGAACTCCATCTTGGTGCGGATGTACTGGCTCAGTGCTTCGCCGGGGTCGTCGTCGACGCTCAAGGCGTTGAAGGTGCTGTCCCACAGCTCGATGATGTTGCTCAGCACCGCGATGTACAGGCCCAGCTTGTTGGTGAAGTAGTAGTGCAGGTTGGCCTTGGGCAGCCCGGCCTTGAGCGCGATGGTGTTCATGCTCGTGCCCTTGTAGCCGTGGCGGGCGAATTCGTCTTCGGCGGCCTGGATGATGGCCTGCTCGTTCTTCTGGCGGATGCGGCCGGCGGGCTTGCCCGAGGCGGGGGAGCGATGCGCAGGGACTTCTAGGGTCATGGACGATTCCGGACGGGTCGTTACGAATGTTCGACAGATTACCTGCCTGTGCCGAAGTGACAAGCATTTGCGGCCTGGATAAGTATCAACGTGTCGCAGCCAGGCTCTCGAGGAAGCTTTCCAGTACCAGGTTGGGACGTCGGCCTTTGCGCGTAACCCAGCTCAGGCCCAGGTCATAGAAGCGTTGCGCGGGCTTGAGCGCGCGCAGTCGGCCTTGCTGCACCCAGAAGCTGGCGTAGTGGTCGGGCAGGTAACCGATATAGCGCCCGGTGAGGATCAGGAAGGCCATGCCTTCGCGGTCCGAGGCACTGGCGGTGCAGTGCAGCGCCTGGTAGTGCGCCTGGATGTCGGCGGGTAGGCGGAAGGTCGGGGCGATGGCGTCCTGGCTGTTGAGGCGCTCGTCGTCGATCTGCTGGTCATCGGCGTAGAACAGCGGGTGGCCGACGGCGCAATAAAGCAGTGAGCGCTCACTGTACAGCGGCTGGTACTCGAGCCCCGACAGCGGGCTGGTCTGCGGCACCACGCCGACGTGCAGGCTGCCGTCGAGCACGCCTTGTTCGACCTGGCTGGGGGCGATCATGCGGATCTGGATGCGCACGTCGGGGCCGCGGTCTTTCAGTTCGGCCAGGGCGTGGGTGATGCGCATGTGCGGCAAGGTCACCAGGTTGTCGGTGAGGCCGATGTTCAGCTCGCCGCGCAAATGTTGGTGCAGGCCGTTGACCTCAGTGCGGAACGATTCCAGGGCGCTGAGCAGTTGCAAGGCCGAGTGGTAGACCTCACGGCCCTCTTCGGTGAGCGAGAAGCCGGCGCGCCCGCGCTGGCAGAGGCGCAGGCCCAGGCGCTGCTCGAGGTCGTTCATCTGCTGGCTGATCGCCGAGCGGCCGATACCCAGCACGTTCTCTGCCGCGGAGAAGCCGCCGCATTCCACCACGCTGCGGTAGATCTTTAGCAAACGAATATCGAAATCACTGACTTGGGCGAGGGGATCGGGGCGTCGGCTCATATGTTTAGTTATCTGCTGACTGAAGATTAGAAATGTTGGGTTTTCCGGACTTTATCCCCGTGCGAATTTAGCTGCAACAACATCCATCGTTGCCTAATCGTCTTCCGAGGAACCGCCGATGAACATGCCCGAAACCGCCCATTCCGGCCTGGCCAGCCAGCTCAAGCTGGATGCCCACTGGATGCCCTACACCGCCAACCGTAACTTCCACCGCGACCCGCGGCTGATCGTGGCGGCAGAAGGCAACTACCTGGTCGATGACAAGGGCCGCAAGATCTTCGACGCTTTGTCGGGGCTGTGGACCTGCGGCGCCGGGCATACCCGCAAGGAAATCAGCGAAGCGGTGGCCCGCCAGGTGGCGACGCTCGACTACTCCCCGGCCTTCCAGTTCGGCCACCCGCTGTCGTTCCAGCTGGCCGAGAAAATTGCCAACCTGGTGCCAGGTGACCTGAACCACGTGTTCTACACCAACTCCGGCTCCGAATGCGCCGACACCGCGCTGAAGATGGTCCGTGCCTACTGGCGCCTGAAAGGCCAGGCCACCAAGACCAAAATCATCGGCCGTGCCCGTGGCTACCACGGTGTGAACATCGCCGGCACCAGCCTGGGCGGCGTCAACGGCAACCGCAAGATGTTCGGCCAGCTGCTGGACGTCGACCACCTGCCTCATACCGTGCTGCCGGCCAACGCCTTCAGCAAGGGCATGCCGGAGGAGGGCGGTATTGCCCTGGCCGACGAGATGCTCAAGCTGATCGAACTGCACGATGCCTCGAACATCGCCGCGGTGATCGTCGAGCCACTGGCCGGTTCCGCTGGCGTGCTGCCACCACCGAAGGGTTACCTGAAGCGTCTGCGTGAGATCTGCACGCAGCACAACATCCTGCTAATCTTCGACGAAGTCATCACCGGCTTCGGCCGCATGGGCGCCATGACCGGTGCCGAGGCCTTCGGCGTGACCCCTGACCTGATGTGCATAGCCAAGCAGGTCACCAACGGCGCCATCCCGATGGGCGCGGTGATCGCCACTGGCGAGATCTACCAGACCTTCATGAACCAACCGACCCCTGAGTACGCGGTGGAATTCCCCCACGGCTACACCTACTCGGCGCACCCGGTCGCCTGCGCCGCCGGTATCGCCGCGCTGGACCTGCTGCAGAAAGAGAACCTGGTGCAGTCCGCCGCCGAACTGGCGCCGCACTTCGAGAAGCTGCTGCACGGCGTGAAGGGCACCAAGAACATCGTTGACATCCGCAACTACGGCCTGGCCGGTGCGATCCAGATTGCCGCGCGTGATGGTGATGCCATCGTCCGCCCTTACGAGGCCGCGATGAAGCTTTGGCAAGCCGGCTTCTATGTGCGTTTCGGGGGCGACACCCTGCAGTTCGGGCCAACCTTCAATACCCAGCCGCAGGAGCTGGACCGCCTGTTCGACGCGGTGGGCGAAACCCTTAACAAAGTCGACTGATTTTTTTGATTCTGATGCCAGGCGCGTGAACGTCACGCGCCCGGCACTCCCTTCTTTATCTGGAGTTCTGCATGAGCATTGTTCAGCACCTGATCCACGGCGAGCTGGTCACCAAGGGTGAGCGCACCGCCGATGTCTTCAACCCGTCCACCGGCCAGGCCGTGCGCAAGGTCGAACTGGCCAGCCGCGCCACTGTCCAGGAAGCCATCGATTCGGCCAAGGCTGCCTTCCCGGCTTGGCGCAACACCCCACCCGCCAAGCGCGCCCAGGTGATGTTCCGTTTCAAGCAGCTGCTTGAGCAGAACGAAGCGAAGATCTCGCAGATGATCAGCGAGGAGCACGGCAAGACGCTGGAAGACGCTGCCGGCGAACTGAAGCGCGGTATCGAGAACGTCGAGTTTGCCTGCGCTGCACCAGAAGTACTGAAGGGTGAGTACAGCCGCAACGTTGGCCCGAACATCGATGCATGGTCCGACTTCCAGCCGCTGGGCGTGGTGGCTGGTATCACCCCGTTCAACTTCCCGGCCATGGTGCCGCTGTGGATGTACCCGCTGGCCATCGCCTGCGGCAACGCATTCATCCTCAAGCCGTCCGAGCGTGACCCGAGCTCTACCCTCTATATCGCCCAACTGCTGCTGGAGGCCGGCCTGCCCAAGGGCATCCTCAATGTCGTACATGGCGACAAGGAAGCGGTCGATGCGCTGATCGAGGCGCCGGAGGTGAAAGCCCTGAGTTTCGTCGGTTCGACCCCGATCGCCGAGTACATCTATGCCGAGGGCACCAAGCGCGGCAAGCGCGTCCAGGCCTTGGGCGGTGCGAAGAACCACGCCGTGCTGATGCCGGATGCTGACCTCGACAACGCGGTGAGCGCGCTGATGGGGGCTGCCTATGGTTCCTGTGGCGAGCGCTGCATGGCCATTTCGGTGGCCGTGTGTGTCGGCGACCAGGTGGCCGATGCGCTGATCGCCAAGCTGGAGCCGCAGATCAAGGCGCTGAAGATCGGTGCCGGCACTTCCTGTGGCCTGGACATGGGCCCGTTGGTGACGGCCGCAGCGCGTGACAAGGTGCTGGGCTACATCGACGACGGCGTCGCCGCTGGCGCCCGACTGGTGGTCGATGGCCGTGGCTTGCGTGTAGCGGGTAACGAAGATGGCTATTTCGTCGGTGGCACCCTGTTCGACAAGGTCACCCCCGAGATGCGCATCTATAAGGAAGAGATCTTCGGGCCGGTATTGTGCGTGGTGCGGGTGAACAGCCTGGAGCAGGCCATGCAACTGATCAACGATCATGAGTATGGCAACGGCACCTGCATCTTCACCCGTGATGGTGAGGCAGCGCGGCTGTTCTGCGACGAGATCGAAGTGGGCATGGTCGGGGTCAACGTGCCGCTGCCGGTGCCGGTGGCATATCACAGCTTCGGTGGCTGGAAGCGTTCGCTGTTCGGTGACCTGCATGCTTACGGTCCGGATGGTGTGCGCTTCTATACCCGTCGCAAGGCGATCACACAGCGTTGGCCGCAGCGGGCCAGCCATGAGGCGTCGCAGTTTGCGTTCCCTAGCCTGTAAGCGCGGTTGCTATATAAA